>JBBKXU010000302.1:0-10173 GCA_037969645.1 Ferruginibacter sp.
ATATAATGGCAAATTCCACGGGGAAATGCAGCCAACAATACCAATAGGTTGACGTAGCGTATAATTTACCGCTTTGTCTTCCATATTATGACTCTCATTGGCCATATGCATAATGCCCGTTGCAAAAAAACGAAAGTTGGATGAAGCTCTAGGAATATCTACCTGTTTAGCCAACCACAACGGCTTGCCATTATCATTGGCTTCCGCTAAGGCTAATTCTTCTAAATTTTCTTCAATGAGTTCAGCTATTTTATTTAAGATGATAAACTTTTTCTCGGCAGGCAAAACCGACCATGCCGGAAAAGCTTTTTTTGCCGCTTTTACCGCCACTTCAATATCTTTTGTATTGCTGTCAGGTATTTGTCCATAAACTGCGCCGGTAGCTGGGTTTACATTATCTATAAAATTGCCGCTTAGCGGACCAATAAAGTTTCCGCCTATAAAATTTTCGAGGTGATATGGAACAGTAAGTTGCATGCTTAAAGGTAATTCAATTTAAAATTCGAGCGGGTAATTCTCATTCCCGAAAAATTGCTGTAATTTAACGAATCTAAAATTCTTATTATGGCAATAGCAGCACCTTTTAATTTAAAAAAATGGATTGATGAAAACCGTGGACTCTTAAAACCTCCCGTTGGTAATCAATGTATATATAAAAACGCCGAAAACTTTATTGTAATGGTGGTTGGCGGGCCAAACAGCCGAAAAGATTACCATTTTAATGAAAGTGAGGAACTGTACTTTCAGTTAGAAGGCAATATTGTTTTAAAAATTATTGATAATGGGGAAGCAAAAGATATTGCCATTAACGAAGGTGATATGTTTTTACTTCCTCCAAAAACACCGCACTCACCACAAAGGGGAGAAGGCACCGTTGGTTTGGTGATTGAAAAAGTTAGAGAAACAGAAGAAGATGGGTTTTTGTGGTACTGTGAAAACTGTGGCAACAAATTATACGAAGAGTATAAAGTGATTACTGACATAGTTGCTCAACTGCCGCCTGTTATGGAAGGGTTTTACTCTGATGAACATAAAAGGACTTGTGGTAAATGTGGTTCGGTGATGGCGGCTCCGGTTAAAAAAGGATAGAACGTCGTTTCTCGTTAATTCAGAATTCGGACTATGACTACTGGGCAGACAGTTAAATACTAGGAGAGCAAAAACGAGAAACCTGAAACACAAAACGAGAAACAATAAACGAAGAACAAGAAACAATTTAAAATGAAGATTGACATCCACACCCACATCATGCCCGATAAAATGCCCAACTGGGTACAAAAATTCGGCTATGGTGAATTCATACATCTTGAACATCGTAATTGCAAAGCTTGCATGATGAAGGGCGATAAACTTTTCCGTGAAGTAGAAGATAATTGTTTTGATGCCGAAGTGAGGATAAACGAGATGGACGAGACAGGTGTTATCATCCAGGTGCTTTCAACAATCCCTGTTTTATTTAATTACTGGGCAAAAGCTAAGGATGGTTATGAAACCTCCCGTTTTTTAAATGATCATATTGCAAACACGGTTGCAAAAACTCCTGAACGTTTTATTGGTATAGGTACGGTTCCTATGCAGGATATCGATTTGGCGATAAAAGAAATGGAGCGTTGTGTTACTGAATTAAAAATGCCCGGCTTAGAGATTGGCAGTAATATCAATGGCGTTAATTTAAACGATGAAAGATTCTTTCCTTTTTTTGAAGCAGCCGAGAAGCTAGACTGCGCCCTGTTTGTACATCCCTGGGAAATGATGGGGCAGGAACAGATGCACAAATATTGGCTGCCTTGGTTGGTGGGGATGCCGGGAGAAACAAGTCGTGCCATTTGCTCGATGATATTTGGTGGCGTGTTTCAAAAATTTCCAAAACTAAAAGTGGCTTTTGCACATGGGGGAGGATCTTTCCCAATTACTATTGGCAGAATTGAACATGGGTTTAATGTGCGACCTGATCTTGTTGCGATAGATAATCCAATCAACCCAAGAGATTATATTGGCAAATTCTGGATTGACAGTCTGGTGCATGATCCGCAGGCATTGAATTTTATCATTGAACTGATGGGAGAAGATAAAATATGTTTGGGAAGTGATTATCCTTTTCCTCTTGGGGAGCATCACCCTGGCAAATTAATAGCAGAGATGAATTTTACTAAAGAATTATCAGAGAAGTTATTGTTTAAAAATGCCAATGACTGGCTTAATCTTTCTGCTTAGATTTTTGTTCAAGCATTAAAAAATAAAATAACAACGGCAATAAAACTATCACGGCAATACTTATCCAGCGTACTTGATGCTTTAACTGCCAAAATTCTGCCAAGTAACTTCCATGAATGTACCATTGATACAGAATAAGCAATCCAAGAAACCAAATAAACCATACCGGGCGTTTCAGAATTCCGAAAATGCAAACCGCATTAATGAAAGCGAAAACTACATGCCTTGCGCTGCCAACCAAAGTAATAATAGCGTGTGCACTCTTATCAGGATAGATTATTTCTATGATATGATTAATCAGTGAAAAAAATGCAAGTGCCGCAAAAACAATAAAAATTATATTGAAAGTCTTTTTACTCATTAAATAAATTGGGGTAATCAGTAATTACTCCATCAACTCCCATCTTCTTAAATTCATCAATCTTCTTTTTATCATTCACTGTCCAGGGAATAATTTTCATGTTCATATCGTGACAGTCCTTAATTAAATCAGCAATTACAAGTGTAAATTCCGGGCTGTAAATTGTTGGCGTAAAACCAAGGTCTTTAATCTGTTTGCGAAAGCTGCTTTTGTTATCAGCTTCAATTAGCAGTGCAGTTTTTATTTTTGGGTAGTGCTTATGAACATATTGCAATGCCCTAAAATCGAAAGACTGAATAATAACCTGCCCGGCCATTTGTTTTTCATTAATCACCTTCATTACCAGTTCAACAAATTCACCGGGTTCGGGGTGGTAAGTCTTGTCCGTTTCGGGCAAGCTCTTTATTTCGATATTGAAGAAAGGCGGAGGGCGTCTGGCCATCATCATATACTCGTCAACAGCCGTAAACATATCTGCCAATAAGGGTTTCACGGCTTTCATCTTTTGCTGATCGGGAAAGCGGGGGTGGGGTTTCATGCCTACATCATAATTAATGATATCGGCGTAATTCATTTTATAGGTGTTAAATGCCTTTTCGTCTTTTTCATCAATAAATCCACCATCTGGTTTAGTCGTAATTTCGTGATTTAGGAAAGGCTCATGTGAAAGAAATACTTTTTTATCCTTGCTGATACACACATCCATTTCGAGGGTAGAAACACCAAAACCAACTGCGTTAATCATTGCCGGTATGGTGTTTTCGGGCATCAGGCCACGGCATCCACGGTGGCCTTGCTTATCGAAATCAGCGACTTGGTTATTAGGCCCGCTGGCTGCGGAGTTTTGCCGCTCACTACTCATGGCTGTATTGTTTTTTGTTGACGAGCAGGAAATAAGAACTGAAACTGCGATAAAAATTTTTATCAGGGTATTTGTCTGAGTAGATAGTATTTGCTTCATCATATTTTAAAGTTACTTTAAAATAATGAATCATAAATTGTACCAAATGCAAAAGGCACAACCAATGCCGTGCCTTTTAAAAGTATTTTGAACCATAGTTAAGCTTCTTTTTCTTCGTCTGTATCTTCTTCGTCTATCAATTCCTCTACAATATCATCGGTTTCAGTAGCCGGTACATCGGCATCATTTACCTCGGTAATTTCTGTTTCAATGACTTCAGCACCGGCTTCTTCAACAATCACTTCATTTTCGGTTATTTCAGCTAAAACGGCACCTTCAATAGTTTCTACTTCGGCATTTTCATTTTCTTCGGCTTCCTTTACATTGGTTGCCTGTATCAGTTCTTCCATCAATACTTCAGATATTTTGGGAAGATCTTCGGCGCTGTTAATACCAAAATAATCCATGAATGATTTTGATGTGGCATAAATCAAGGGCTTTCCTACCGCATCTTCATTTCTTCCGGAAATGATTACGAGGTCTTTTTCAAGTAATTTCTGCACCGCATAATCACAGTTAACACCTCTGATAGATTCTATTTCACTTTTGGTAATTGGTTGTTTATAAGCAATGATAGCAAGGGTTTCCAACGCAGCGGTGGAAAGGCGTTTTAAAAATTTATCGCCATTTAGCTGTGCAACGGTCTTGTGGTATTCTTTTTTGGTAAGAAATTGCCAGCCGCCGCCAATCGCCTTCAACTCAAAAGCATAAAACTCAGCATTGTATTTTTCGCCAATGCCTTCAACGGCAGCATCAACCTGCTCCTGCGTGGCACGGTCTTCAATAAAAGCCAAAGCACTGTTCACCAGTTCCAGAATTTCTTCATTGGTCAACGGTTTATCGCTGGCAAAAATTAAAGCTTCTATATGTGGAATGATTTCTGAAAGTTCCATGTTGGTTCTCGTTTCTCGTTTCTGGTTTCTGGTTCGTTGATTGCTTCTACATTTAACGAGAAACAAGAAACGGTTGTCTTTATCCTTGTAAAGCAGCTGCACCACTCACAATCTCCGTTAACTCGGTTGTGATGGCCGCCTGACGTGCACGGTTGTAGCTTATCTTTAATGATTTTAATAATTCGTTTGCATTGTCGCTGGCCTTATCCATGGCCGTCATCCGGGCACCATGCTCGCTGGCATTGGCATCCAAAGTCGCTTTAAACAACTGTGTGTTTAAAATTTTCGGCATCAACTCGGTTATCAACACATCTTTACCCGGTTCAAAAATAAAATCAGCATTTTTCTGTCCTTCTATCTTATCAACTTTTGCTACTGGTAAAAACTGCTCAGCTACGAAACGCTGTGTGGCTGCATTTTTAAATTCGCTGTAAATCAATTCAACTGCATCAATCTCTTTATTGGCAAAAGCATCCATGGCGTGCTTTGCAGCAGCCTGTACTTTTTCGAAACTCAAACCCGTAAAAATATCCCAGTATTGGTTAACTACTTTAAAACCGGTTTTTGTAAAACTTTCATATCCTTTTTTACCGATTGGTAAAATTTGAACATTTCCTTTAGCAAATTGCTGCGGATATTTTTCGTCGATAACCTGCTTGGCTAATTTGATAAGGTTACTGTTGTAACCACCGCATAAACCACGATCGCTGGTAACTACAATAATCATCACATTTTCAACAGGGCGTTGTGCGGCAAGTGCCATATTTACGTCGCCATCGCTGTTGCTGACAATATTGCCCAGCATTTCCTGCAGTTTTTGAGCATAAGGACGCATTTGTGTAATGGCATCCTGGGCACGGCGAAGTTTTGCCGCACTCACCATTTTCATGGCTTTTGTAATCTGCTGTGTACTTTGAACACTCTTAATCCGGTTACGAACCTCTTTTAATGCACCACTCATAGTAATATCCTGGTTAAATTAATATATCGCTATATATTAGCTTTTTGGGTGGCAAAGGTAACAAAAAAGGGCTTTAAAAAGCCCTTGATTAATTATATTTATTCAGGTTTTATAACCTAAAACTTTGGTGGTCCGCCCATTCTTTTCATATCCATCGGGCCACCACCTGTAGTTTTACCCGCAAATTTTTGTATACGATACGTGAAACTAGCTATAAAATACCTCGTAAGGCGGTTTGCGCGGCTGTCTACAATTTGATTTTGTGTTACCGAACGGTTTATATTACTGTTTTGCTTAAACAGATCAAAGGCTTCAATTTTTAAGATGCCGTTTTTCTTTTTGAATAATTGCTGCTCAAGCGATGCATTCATAATTACCTGGTTGCGGCTTACGCTGGCGGCCAAGCCATTGTTGATGGTATAATCAACATCGTACTTCATTATCAACCTTTTGGTAATATTCAGGTTCATATTGCTGCTAAATGTCCAGGCATTGCTGGATGTGTTTTGCAGCGTGGTTAAAGGCTTACCTGTATTGTTTTTATAATGCACATCATTCAAACTGTAGCTCACGCCGGCTCCTAACTCTAAGGTCTCTTTGTAATTATATTCAAAATTCAATCCCTGACTTACAATCCAGTTCTGACCAATATTGCGGATGCTGTCAATCAAATTAATATTGTGGTTATAGTTAGCCGTACCTCTCAATGAAATTACATACTTCCTGTTTTTGTATGGCCTTGAGTAAACATAAAATCCTAACAAGTTATAAAACCCGTTCACGTTTTCGGGAATACTTAACTGGCGACCGGCACCCTGGCTGATATTGTTGTAAACGATTTGATTTTTTATGGTGCTGAAAGAAATATTAGTAAATAACACTTTACCGGTGATGAAATTAAAATTATTGAAAGATAAATTTGCGCTGTGATTCATCGAGGGCTTCAGGTTTGGATTACCAAGGCTTATGCTTTGCTGATTACTTTGGTCGGGCACCGGTTGCAACTGGCTAAAGCTGGGCTGGGTGGCGTTTCCATTGTAGCTGAAGTTCAGCGTTTTTGTGCGGCTGAAATTGTATACAAACCTTGCTATGGGGAAAACATTGGCTCTTTTTATCGTTTCATAAGCACTATCTCTGGTAATGGATTTGCCCTGCAGATTTACCGGTTGTAAACTCAAACCAACGGTATAATTGTATTTCTTTTTTGTAGTACGAAGGCTGATACCAGCTCTGTTATTGTAAAAATTATTTTCGTAATCGTTGGTTAAAAAATTGTTGAGGGTTTTTACTTTGGTGGCCGAATCAACATTAAAAGTCTGGCGGTTATTTCTTGAATAATTCAGGTTATGCGAATAAGTAAAATCCAGGCTTTGATATTTATTCAGCGGCTCCGAGTACGTCAAACGAACGCCATAATTATAATTATCATTGTTCTGATCTATAAACTGAAAAGTGTTTCTTGGCCCCTGCATTGGCGGCACATATTGATAACTTAAATTGGTGACATCCTGATCGGAATTACTTTCACTAGTGCCAAGGTTGATACTCGTTGAAAAGTTACGGCCGCGTTTTCTGAATTTGTGATTGAATAAAATTGTAGCCGCCCAATTAGGAGCTTCAGATCCGTTTATATTTCGATTGCTGCCATCAGTTGTTTTTGTACTGTCGAATTGCTTGTAATCAAAAATATTGAAATTATTAGCATCACTGCCGCTGTAATTAAAGCTGGGACTTATTTTCAGGTAATTAAACGAGTCAATTTGGTATTCCATATTAAAGGTAAAACGGTGAGAGTTTCCTCTAGTTTGGTTATCTACATCCTGGTTATTGATAAAACCTCCGGTTTCAAAAAAGTTTTGTGAAGATGAGTTTTGCAACTGACTGTTATTTTTATGGCTGTAAGAATAACTGCCATACACACTTATTCTCTTGCTCCATTGATCACGGTAATTAAAACCAAACATATTGGTTGTAGAAATACCATTGTTGCTGCCGCCATTAAAAGCGCTGGGGTCAATATTGTTCATACCACCCGCATTACTCACTACCTGCATAGTAGAGCGCATCATGCTGGTAGCGCCACGATTGCCGCCACCGGCAAAATTAAATAATGAAGTGTTGGTGTTATTGCTGTTACCCAGGAATGAGATTTGGGTACTGTTATTAAAATAATTGCCGTTAAACGAAGCCTGGTAACGGTCGTCTGTGCCATAACCAGCCGTGCCCCGACCAAAAAATCCTTTGTTCTTGTCTTTTTTTATCTGGATGTTCATCACTTTGTCGGGGTCGCCATCTTTAATGCCGCTAACAGTTGCCTGGTCGCCATAATCATCTATAATCTGAATCTTATCTACAATATTTGCGGGTAGTTCTTTGGTTGCTGTTTTCACATCGCCACCAAAAAAATCTTTACCATTTACTTTAACCCGAGTTACTGCTTTTCCTTGTGCAGTTACATTGCCATCCCTATCTACCTGTATGCCGGGCATTTTTTTAATCAGGTCTTCAACCACGGCCCCTTCTTTTACTTTAAATGATTCTGCGTTGTATTCAATGGTGTCTTCCTTTACAACAATGGCAGCTGCCACAACCACCACTTCACTCAGCAATTTGGCATCCTCGGCCAGTACAAAACTGCCCACATCAATTGTTTTTTCGGCCTTGGTAACGGGTACAAATTTTACAACTGGCCAATAGCCATGGTGGCGGATGATTATGGAGAAACTGGAGCTGGGCACAACTTCAAATCTGAAATTTCCTTTGGTATCGGTAAATGTATAGCTGGTATCGCCGGGGGTTGCTTTTGAAACCATACCAATCACCGCATTATCAATTGGCTTTACAGTTGCAGAATCTATAAGGGTACCTTTTACCTGTGCTTTTGATGCTAAACCTAAAAAAATCACAGCAGCTGTGATTAAAATTTTTCTCATAAATAGAAGTTGATATACGAATATTTTCGTGTAAAACTAATGTTACTTATCAATATGTAACAATATATTTTGATGAATGGTTGATGATTTGGGTTTTATTTAACAAAAAAGCGGTCGTCTTAAATACCTTATGGATTAGGTATTAAAACAACCGCTTAAAATTAATCCTATTCTTTTACCAATACATTGCTTGTGATAATGCTGTCAACAATACTTTGGGTCATTTGTAACATTGTTTTGGCATTTGTGCTGTCTAATAGCATGTGCCTCCACTTTTGCCTGGAAAATTTAACGACATCCATGGGCAAAGTATAACTATACCATTTCACCGTATCATTAATAAATCCATCGGAATCTATTTTAATACTCAATACAAGGTTGTTTCCAACATTTCGCATATTTGCAGATTGGTAATATTTTAGTTTATCATAATCTGCCATGTTTCCTCCACTTCTTGCATAATCCTCGCTTACTTTGTATATTTCGTTATAAATTAAGTCTGCTGATTCTTTTTTTGTTAAAGTTTTAATTTTTTTAGAACCGAAAACCGCTTTAAGATTCACTAATAATTCGGGAGGCAAATTAGATGTATCAGTTAAAGAAATAAATACCGGTAAATACCTTTGTTGATTGGTAGCAGTTTGTTTAAAGCCGATTAAACAGAGCGATAAAAAAAATAAAAAAAAATATTTCATCATCTTTTTTTTAAACAACATTATATTTGATTATTCAGCGACTAAAAACCAGCACAGACCATATGAAGCTGCACAAGCCGTTCCACAGGTAAACATACAGTCACCATAATTTCCCGGTGGTTCATAAGTACAAGAAAGCGCACAAAGGCCATTACATGCCATCCATATCCAAAAACATTGCTCATATGTTATATACTTGGCTTTTACAAATTCCACAGCAATTGATTTATCGGTACTTATTTTTCCAAAGGCATTAATTAATGTTTCCTTTTGAGTTTTTTCGGGCATTTGTTTCAATTCAGGGAATTTATTTAAAAAAGCTACTGCTTCTTTTTTTAAATTTACACCAATTGCATTAAATTCTTCTTTAGAATTTACTTTCATTTTTGTAAATAAATCTACCTGTTCTTCAGCACTAATGGTATTTTGAATGTACTTATAAAATAAACTACCTGCTTTATTTTCAATTATCTTATTGGCAAATACTACGTTGTTCGTGTAATAATTTCTAAAGTTATCATCGGCAACAAGTTTGCTGACTATATCCTCATTAGTATTTTTAAGGACGGTAACTGGAGCAATTGTATTAAATGGTGCAATACTTTTTGCTTTTAGTGCAGAAATCGAAATTAATAAGACTCCTGTAAACATGATTTTTTTAAACATGGTTTTAAGTTTTTAAGGTTATCCTCAATTTAATAGTGGCTTGAGTAAATTTCCACATCATCGATGAATAACCAAACCTATGTCTTAATATTATTAAAATTAAAGGATTAACTTAATAGTTTATTTAAAATAATTTAATACTTTAGCAATATAATAACTCCCTACAATATGTTAACTATCGGAATACGAGTTAGAAAACTCAGAGAATTAAGAGGGTATAGCCAAAATTATATGGCGAAAAAACTTGGTATTTCTCAAGAGCAATACAGCTATCTTGAAACAAAACAGAAAACTATTTCTGATGAGCAAATTAAAACCATTGCAATGCTGCTTGCAGTTAAGGAAGATTATTTGAAAACATTTGATCCCGAAAATATTATTGGAAATACAGCAAATGAGCAACCTCAGCAATATTTAAATATACAGAACCTGATTATTGAAAATCATGAAAACGAGCGAAAGCTTTTACTAGAACTTATAGATAAATTG
>JBBKXU010000303.1:0-6028 GCA_037969645.1 Ferruginibacter sp.
TTGGCTGTATGATCGCTGTCATTCGCTGAGCTAAATAGTCTTGTTGTGGTTGACAGTCCAGTCCTTGAATTTTTAAAGGATGCTGCTTTTGCGATCTAACATAACTGATCAGCTCTGTAATTTCTTCGGATTGATAATAAAAATTAGAGGTAAACGAAAAGACAAACTCTTTTGCAGAAACTGCGTCAATTTTTTCCCAGGCTAAGGCCGCATCGCCATACCCTGTTTCAAAAACAATAAGATTAAACCCCAATTCCTCGTGAAGGAATTTTACCAATTCAGATTTCGCATTAAATACCTCTCCCAGCCCATGCGTGTTTTCACCAAGGGCAACAATATCTACATCTTTTAGTTTCTCTTTTAATCCAGAGAGATCGCCAAACGCTGATAAATTTGAGGTGTAAGTAATGCCAGAGTCGATATGCTTTTGCGAAAAGCAGGAGTTAAAACTCAATGCAAAAAAAAGAATAAGAATTTTGTTCACCGTTTTTTTTACTTGCTATCATTAAATATCATCGCCGTGGCTGGTTAAGACAAGCGCTGTGGCTGAGAACCGTTTTTAATAATTTAAAACACATTCAAAATAGTATAGTCTCTTTCATTAAAACTGAAACTATCCCCCTTCTTTTTACCCTGCATAACTTTATAGATAGGCGACTTAACAGAAATACCAATAAAAGTCTCTCCATTTATCTCTATTTTATCGGTAGGGATAGAGATATAAACATTTAACTGCTCCGTCATAACTATAGCGCCTGGCCCAACCATGGTGTTGGCAACTGCAGGGTCTAATGACTTCAATTGGACCATTTCCATTTGAGAAAACGCAAGTTCTTTTTCGTAGTTGGCCAACAGCTCCAATCTGCCGGCATTACCACCAGAACTCTGACTGGCAGATTCTTTATTGCCAAATGCATCCTTTTTTAACATGTTGACTCTATTTTCAAAATTTTCAACTTCTTTTTCCTGTACCTGAATACAGGCATCAAACAATTCTTTTTTATTTATCGGCATTTTAAATTTATTTAAATTTTATAATTCACTAAAGATAAAGGTTTTGTCTTAGTTCTTATGGTCACGCCCGAAGTACAGGCAAGAAATGATTCACCTTTCGCAGGCAGTTCCGGTAAGTGAATAACGCAACACCAATAGCCTAAAAAACCTTTAAAACCCATTGCCTGTGAGGTTATTCGCAACTACGGTTTGTTTTCGATTATGAAAAGAAGGATTTAATTTGTATCTTATAGTTCACAATTGCTTTCAGGTAACCGGTGGCGCTTTCTGTGCCATTCCAAATCCGGCAAATTGTTTTATGCAAATTTTCCCAGAGTAATTGTTGAGTCTAATACCATTAAAGCCAATCAAACGCATCAGCGGTTTATTATTTAACCTTAAAACGTATTGATTATGCAAAAGTCATTTTCAGCCTTTCTGTTTACTGTAACACTATTTTTAATTGGCACTGTTTTTTTACCTGATAAAGTAAATGCCCAAAGCGGGCCTAACGATGCTAACGTTGGCCAGTTTATTTATTCCGGTTTCTCCATAACGGCACAGCCAAATAAAGCCATATTTAAAAAAAGAAGAATGTCCATTGGGGCACCTACACCTGTAAACGTTGTAGGAAAAGAAGAGATAGAACAAAGTTTCAGCTCAAGTATTCCCGAAATGACAGAAATAATCAGATATACATCTGCCGGCGTAATTACGAACTCACAAACCACTTTGAACATACGTGGTGTTGGAAACACAAGAAACACTTATGTAAATAATACGCTGTACGGCCATAATCCTAATCCACGAATGGTATATTCTCATACCTTGGTTACTAATTTAGATCAAATTCCCATTCAATCATTAGAGCAAATTGAAGTATTGAGAGGCCCATCGAATGTATTATACGGAAAAAATGCCGTTTCGGGGGTTATAAATATTACCGAAAAAAAAGAGTTGGAAGAGCGTAATAGCGGTGCATTATTTGATCCCTATTATGACCGACCTACTATTGATTATTCAGGATTAACTAACAATCTTAACAGCAACTGGAAAGCAGAAGTAACGGCATCCCTTAGCCGGGGATCATATTCAATTACATCGCTCGACAGTACTTATGATCCTGGAGGAACTATGACTTACGAGCAGTCGCTCAATGATGATTTTGTTATCGCCATTACAAAGTATTTAGACAGCAAAAATAACCTGCGGCAGGTTACCGATACTGAAATATATCCTGAAAATTATGCTTCAACAGAAATAAAATACTATAACTGCGATGGGAAAGTGGATTTCTCAACTTATGGTTATACCGATCAAAATGGTTACGAACATAACCTGATGAATACCAGATACAACAATGGTAAACCTACCGTTGGATCGTTTATACCCGACGACTATTGTGATGCATCGCTGCAACAGTATTACCAAGAAGCATCCAAAGCTTTTAGAAGCAATACCGATATATTTAACTTTAACAGCACAGGCCCGGGCCCGGGCGCCGGCACAGATGACCCCTATGGCCTACACAACATTAAACTGCCATTTACATATACAGATTTAGCCTGTTCAGACACATTAAACCCAATTTCTGACGCTGATTACGAGAAAAACATAATTACCATTGGCCCAAATATCCGTTTAGAAGATTTTGGCGGCGACCGTAAAACCTTTTTCGGAGGTAATGTAACTTATACCCGCTTTTTAAAACCCTGGGTTGGGCTTACTGCCGATGTGGGATTTAACTTTGGCACAGTAAATAATACTAATTTAACCGTTGGTTCTTATTTTGGCGGCCCAACTTTTGTGCCTTTTAAATCGCATGGTATTGATGACAAGGTCACTATATCGGCGCATACCTTGGCCGGCTATACAGGTGTGACGAGCAAAACCGGGGGCAACAGCAACTCAAATGGCAATTTCAGTCTTAAACTGGGTGTAAGGGCCGATCTTAATTTTACACGCAAGCTGGGTATTTACCTGGGAGCCGATGATAATATGGTTTTGGGCAAGGGCTTCACCTCCAATAACTTTACATTTGGATTGGGGCTAAGGCTTGGGTTTAAGTAAACATAAATTCTTAAACAGGGTGATTATTTTTAAGACCCTGCTCAATGCTTAACTTTGGGCAGAAATAAAATCACCATGGACAAACCCAAACAAAAAGTTACCCTTGCACAAGCATTTAAAGAATTCATCTGGCCACGCCGTAAAATAGTATTCGTTGGATTATTGCTTATCGTCATCAGCAGGCTGGCCAGCCTAGTATTACCAGGCGCCAGTAAATACCTGATGGATGATGTAATTGTGAAGAAAGATATCGACATGTTATGGGTACTACTGGCCGTGGTGGCAGGCTCTATTATTGTGCAATCGGTTACCTCCTACCTGCTCACCAAACTGCTGAGTGTGGAAGCCCAGCACCTCATCTCCTTGTTAAGAATTAAAGTTCAGAAAAAGATACTGTCGCTTCCGGTAAGTTATTTCGACAATAATAAATCAGGTGCATTGGTAAGCCGCATTATGACTGATGTAGAAGGCGTACGTAATCTGGTTGGTACCGGCTTAGTACAACTCATTGGTGGTTTTTTAACTTCAATTATTTCACTTGTGTTACTAATACGTATCAGTCCCATGATGACTTTTTATGTGTTGGTACCCGTAGCCATATTTGCTGTAGTAGCATTAAAAGCGTTTACTTATATACGCCCTATTTTTAAAATGCGTGGCGTTATTAATGCCGATGTTACCGGCCGTCTTACCGAAAGCATCAACGGAGTACGTGTCATTAAAGGTTTTAATGCCGAAGCACAGGAAAACAAAACCTTTGAAAAAGGAGTAGAACAATTATTTCTGAATGTTAAGAAAAGCCTCACATCTACCGCTATCATCACCAGTTCTGCAACGTTACTATTAGGATTAGCTTCTGCAGGCATTATGGGTATTGGCGGTTACATGATTATACAAGGGCAGCTTACGTTTGGAGAGTTCCTTGCGTTTACACTTTATCTTGGTTTTATGATAGCACCTATTGTTCAAATGAGCAATATCGGCAGCCAGCTTACCGAGGCATTTGCAGGGCTCGACAGAACAGAAGAAATCATGAATACCGATCCAGAAGATGATAAAGCGGTACGGATAGTTCCTATTGCATCATTAAAAGGCGATATACAATTCCACGATGTTTCTTTTGCCTATGAAGAAGGAAAAGAAGTAGTGCGTGGTATTAGCTTTGATGCACCTGCAGGCTCCGTTACCGCATTGGTTGGCAGCTCGGGATCGGGCAAAACTACCATTGCCAGTCTTGCTGCAACTTTCATCACGCCCGATTCGGGCAAGATAACCATTGACGGAACTGACCTGAGTAAAGTTATATTATCCGACTACCGGCAACACCTGGGCGTAGTATTACAAGATGATTTTTTATTTGAAGGAACTATACGGGAGAATATTTTATTTGCCCGGCCTGAAGCCGGTGAAGAAAGATTAGCCCATGCTGTTAAGTCGGCATACGTGTATGAATTTACCGATCGTTTTGAGAAAGGACTGGATACGGTTATTGGCGAAAGAGGTGTAAAGCTCTCCGGCGGACAAAGACAGCGTATTGCCATAGCCCGGGCCATACTGGCCGATCCCAAGATTATCATCCTGGATGAAGCTACCAGCAGTCTCGACACCGAAAGCGAATCGCTCATTCAACAAAGTTTAAATGAACTGATGACCGGCCGCACCACTTTTGTAATTGCACACAGGCTAAGCACCATCCGCAAAGCCGATCAGATACTGGTGATAGAAGCCGGTGAAATAAAAGAAAGGGGAAACCATGATGACCTGATTGCCAAACAAGGCCGTTATTATGAGTTGTTTACGTACCAGGCAAGGATATAAGAAGATTGTTTGCGCCATCTCTAAACTTACAGGCCATCCTCAACACAATTATCACAGCCGCAAAGGAGGCTGAGAAATGTTTAAATAAATAGAAATAACTATCATGAATACAGACGAAAACCAAGAGGAGGAATTTTTTCAGGAACCAACAAAACGAGTGATTATGATGAAAGGAGCCGAATCAGCTTTTAATGGCGGAATTGCTGTAAAAAATGCGGGGATGGTAATGCTAAACAGCTATATTAATTTATTATTTGAACGACTTGGATTGTTACTCGATAGTAAGTTTTTGAATGAGAATATGCAGCGTGACGCAGTTCATTATTTACAATATGTTGCCACTGGTTTAAGCCATACAGAAGAGACGTTTTTACCGCTGAACAAACTGTTATCTGGCATTCCTTTTGAACAACCCGTGCCGGCTGGAATTGAAATCACAGCAGAGGAAGTACAATTAATTGAAGGCTTGATAAACGCTGTAATCGGTCAGTGGCCTGCTATTGGCGAAACCTCAATTGACGGTTTCAGGGGTAATTGGCTTGTACGGGATGGCTTATTGACCGAGCAGGATGATAAATGGGAACTCATAGTCGAAAGAAAATCTTATGACATCCTGTTAACCAGAGCGCCATTTTCTTTCTCCGTAATCAAATACCCGTGGATGGACAAGCCATTACATGTAAACTGGAATTTTTAATACTTACTTGAGAAATAGATATTTAATTATCACCCCAAATAACCAAATATTAAAACCGCCAGATAACCCAAAAGATAGGCACATATAAATGCTACAAAGCTGGCCAGCAGCACAGCTGTATTTTTAAACGATTTTTTAGTAACCAGCTTTACCGTAAAATAGCAGACTAATGCCGTACCAACTACCATCAACAGCGATGTAGCACCAAAATAAACAAATTGTAGTGATGCAAACGCCCCACCCACTAAAGAAGCCAGAGCCCAGCCCAAAAAACTCTTTACTATAGTTTCAGAATTCACTTTTGTATCTGCTACAACTGCTGCCGCTTTGGCTACATTCTTTTCGATTATCTCATCTACTTCTGCCTTTGAAAGTATAGATGACGAAGTCGTGTTTTTTACAAAAGCAGCATCTATTCCATCCATGCCAAATTCAGCGGCTTCGTTGGCA
>JBBKXU010000304.1:0-8346 GCA_037969645.1 Ferruginibacter sp.
AAATTATACCAACTGGACGCCATACAGCAAAATGCGCCAGTATTTAAATGAAGGTGTTTTTGGTTCGCCACTCGTTGGTGCAGCATCCAGACTAAATTCATTAGAAGAAAAATTGGTAAAAACCAGCACAACTGCTGCTGAGATAAAAAAAGCCGTTGAAGCTGCAACTGCTGGCCGTAATGCATTTAAAGAAGGAGAGGATTTGCCAAGTGATGAAAAGATACTTGCCAAAACCTGTATGATGTTTTACAACGATGTTGATAAAAACCAGCACCCTATAGGATTTTATGAAGGGTTAAAAGCTACTTATGGCAGCTTGAGTGATGAAGCTACTTTTAAAAAATGGGCACATGACGTATTTGCGAAAACCATGTTGCTTGATGATGCTAAATGGAAGGCTTTTACTGATGCGCCTACAGCTGTTGCTTTACATGAAGATCCTGCGTTTGCTTATGCATGGGCATTCTTGAAAAATTATACCGGTAAGTATTCTTCGATATTTGCAGCATTCAGAGATAAGAATGACGAATTGGGACGGGCTTATTTAAAAGGCATAATGGAAATGAACCCCGCAGCGGTAAATAAAATGTATCCTGATGCTAATTTCAGCATGAGAGTTAGTTATGGTAGTGTAAAAAGCTACCGTCCCAGGGACGGTGTTTTCTACGATTATGTAACTACCAGCAAAGGTATACTGGAAAAATACATAGCAGGTGATTATGAATTTGACCTGCCTGCAAAGCAGATTGAATTATTGAAGAAAAGAGATTTTGGACAATATATAGACAAGTCAAAAAATGATTTAGTTGTTGGTTTTATAACCACTAACGATATTACCGGTGGCAACTCTGGTTCTCCAGTAATTGATGGTAGCGGTAATTTAATAGGACTTGCTTTTGACGGCAACTACGAAGCATTGAGCCATAAAATTGCGTTTGATAAGGACCTTAACCGCACTATTAATGTAGATGTGCGTTATGTGCTTTGGTGCATTGATAAATTAGGCGGCGCAAAGAATATTATTGACGAGTTAACTTTGGTGAGATAAGATTAGTTATTATTTTTATTAACCGCTCAGTTAAAAAACTGAGCGGTTTTTTTATACCTTCATGTTATGTCAATCCTTAACATAGAATTTAAAGCTTCCGCAAATAATCTTGCTGAACTGGAAACCGCATTACTACAACACAATCCTGTTTTTATTGGCGAAGATCATCAGATTGACACCTATTTTAACATAGCTAAAGGCAGATTAAAATTAAGGGAAGGCAATATCGAAAATGCCTTAATACATTACGAAAGGGAAGATTTTGCAGGCGCTAAATCGAGCCTTGTTTTATTATACCAACACCAGCCCGATAAAACGCTGAAAGAGATACTCATAAAAACGCTTGGTATTAAGACCGTGGTTGATAAAAGAAGGAAGATATACTTCATCAACAATGTAAAATTTCATTTTGATACAGTTGCAGGCCTTGGAACTTTTGTAGAAGTGGAAGCCATTGATAAAGATGGCAACATTGGCAAAGAAAAACTACAGCAGCAGTGCGATGAGTACGCGGCTTTGCTTAATATTAAACCAGCGGATTATTGTTCGGTCTCTTACAGTGATATGATTTTAGAAAAAGTATAAACATGATAACTACCAGACAAGCCGCCGTTCATGATTTGGACAAACTGGCTACATTATTTGACTTATATCGAGTTTTTTATAAAAAAGATTCGGATAAAGAAAGCGTTAAAGAGTTTCTGAAAGACAGAATTGAAAATAACGAGTCTGTTATTTTTATTGCTGAAGATGAAGATAAAACACTATCTGGCTTTGTTCAGTTGTATCCGCTGTTTTCATCAACCCGCATGCAACGGTTGTGGCTGTTGAACGATCTGTATGTGCTTGCTAGCAGCAGAGGAAAAGGAATTTCGGTTTTACTGATTGATAAAGCCAAAGAACATTGTAAACTCAGTAAAGGTTGTGGCCTGATGTTGGAAACAGCCAAATCAAATGTTATAGGTAATCAATTATACCCCCGTACTAGTTTTGAACTGGATACCGACCACAATTATTATTTCTGGGAAGCTTAACAACAACTTGGTTTTGTAACTTTGCCCCATGGCAGAAGACTTAGCAATCATTGAAGGCAGTAAAGCAGAAATTTACCAATCACTTATTCCTCAAATAAAAGGTTTACTTGAGGGCGAGCCGGACTTAATAGCAAACCTTGCTAATGTATGTGCAGCACTTAAAGAACAGTTTGGGTGGTTATGGATTGGTTTTTACCTGGTTAAACCTGATTCAAAATCCTTCGGCTCCGCTCAGGACGCAGAAACCGAGTTGGTACTTGGCCCTTTTCAGGGACCTGTTGCCTGTACAAGAATTAAAAAGGGAAGAGGCGTTTGCGGAGCAGTTTGGCAAAAAGCCGAAACTTTAATTGTTCCTGATGTAGAAAAGTTTCCCGGCCATATCGCCTGCAGTAGTTTATCTAAATCTGAAATTGTATTGCCTCTTATTAAAAATGGCGAAGTAATAGGTGTGCTGGATGTGGACAGTGACGAGTTTGATCAGTTTGATGAAACGGATAAAAAGTATTTAGAAGAAATTGTTGAAGTGGTAGTCAATTCCACAGAGTTACACTGAGAAAACGCAAAGTTGCTCGAAGGCCTTTGTGCTCTTTGTGCAACTCCTTTGTGAATCTTTGTGGTAAATTTTTCGCTAAGAACCCGGCACATTATCTTTCCATCCCCACAAATACCTACAGGCATAGGTTCTATACGGGCTCCATTTTTTTGATACTGTCAGCATTTTTTCTTTCATTGCTTTCTTGTCAGAAGCGTCAATTTTATACAATTTGCAAATAGCCTGCTGAATGCCCAAATCGTCAACAGCAAAAACATCTTCTCTTCCTAAAGTAAACATCAATATCATTTCCACGGTCCATTGGCCAACACCTTTTATCTGGGTAAGATATTTTATAACTTCTTCGTTGCTCATCTTGTAGAGCTTTGCATCGGTTATCTTTTCCTCAATAAAAAAATTGCAGACATTTAAAACATAATTGGCTTTTGCATTACTTAAGCCAATACCACGGAGGGTTTCAAAGGGTGTTGCAGCAATTTCTACTGCTGTTGGCGTTTTGGTTTTATATAGATTAATAAACCGCTTTTGAAATACATCTGCCACTTTAGTACTCAATTGCTGACTCATAATAGAGTTGCACAAATGCAGGTACACATTTTTCCTTTTAGTTAAAATAAACGGCTCTTGTAACTCAATAATTTTCTTGAATTTTTTGTCTTTGGTAAGGTGCTGTATATGTTCCATAAGTTATAACCACAAAGGCACTAAGTACACAAAGTTGCACAAAGGATTTTTTATATTTATTAAGTCAAAATTACTCCAGCCCCCAGCTCATCTCCCCACTTTTCTCATCCTTTAAATTAATACCAATAGCTGCCAACTGGTTTCTGATCTTATCACTTGTAGCAAAATCTCTTTTTGTTTTTGATTCTTTTCTAATATCTATCAACAAATCCATAACTCCATTCAACTTTTCATTTTCAGCAGCACTGTTCTTCAACCCAAAAACATCTTCCAGGTAAGCTTTAAATTTTTCCTGTAGCAAAGCCAATGTTGTATCAGAAATTGCATCTGCTTTTATCAAACCATCCTTTATAGAGTTTATAACCGGCACCAGCTCAAACATACTGCCCAAAACTTTTGCCGTATTAAAATCATCATTCATAAACTCATCAAACTCTGCAATGAGCTTGTTTACTTTAGCATCAAGTTCTACATCAGTTGCCTGATCATTAGTTGCTGTAAGTTTTTGTAAAATTTCATAAGCATCCCACAATCTCTTCAAGCCTTTTTCCGATGCCTGCAAAGCTTCGTTACTAAAATCGAGCGTACTGCGGTAATGCGTTTGCAACATAAAAAACCGAACAGTCATAGGAGCATAGGCTTTTTCTAAAAGCGGATGGCTACCAGTAAATAATTCCTCCGGTAAAAATCCATTACCCAAAGATTTGCTCATTCTGGTACCGTTAACGGTAAGCATGTTAGTATGCATCCAAATATTTGCCGGACTTGTTTTGTAACATGCCTGGCTCTGTGCAATTTCGTTGGTATGATGCGTTGCCGCCAGGTCCATACCTCCGCCATGTATATCAAATTTCTTTCCTAAATATTTTTCACTCATGGCCGAGCACTCAATATGCCAGCCCGGAAAACCCATTCCCCAAGGACTTGGCCATTGCATCAAATGCTCTGGTTTCGCTTTTATCCATAATGCAAAATCTAGGCGGCCGCGTTTTTCATCCTGTCCACCAAGTTCTCTTGTGCCTTCAAGCAGGTCATCCATTTTACGGTTAGTTAAAATGCCGTAAGGAAGTTCTTTGTTGTATTTCTCAACATCAAAATAAACGGTGCCGTTTACTTCGTAAGCATAGCCATTGGCTAAAATTTGTTTGGCAATTTCTATCTGCTCTGCTATATGACCTGTTGCGGTTGGTTCAATAGATGGCGGCAGACTGTTCAACAACTGCATTACGTGATGAAAACCCAATGTATATTTCTGTACAATCTCCATCGGCTCTAACTGGTGCAACCTTGCCAGTTTGCTGAATTTATCATCGCCCTCGTCACGGTCGCCTTCTAAATGCCCGGCATCGGTTATGTTACGCACATAACGTACTTTGTAACCCAGGTAAACCAGGTAGCGGTAAATAATATCGAAAGAGATAAATGTGCGGCAATTACCCAGGTGCACATCGCTGTAAACAGTTGGGCCGCACACGTACATACCCACATGATCGGGCGTAATAGGTGTGAAAACTTCTTTCTCTCTTGAAAGGGTATTGTATATTTTTAAAGACATAATTCGGTTTGTGTTTTTCAAATGCTCAGTATTGTAATTAAACAAAGCATCAGAATAAATAAAAAAGAAAAGTAAATGTAATTATTACAAAGATATTAAGCTATGCCGCAAGGGCAACAGAAATGTTGATATGAAGTAAATACTTTCATGTAGGCCGCTAAGATATTACTTTTTATTCACTTGCACATCTGCTAAAATAGGAAAATGATCGCTTAGCTTTTTTTTGATGAGCTGAAACTGCTTTACCTCGTATTTATCATCTACAAAAATATTATCAATACGCAAAACAGGCGAAATACCGCTGAAAGTACGGCCAAGTCCGCCTCCTTTCTCAACAAAGGCATTATTGGTGCCCTTACCAATGGTATGGTAGGCATAGCTGTTGGGTACATCATTAAAATCGCCGGCAACAATTACCGGGTAAGGGCTTTTTGCAATTTCGGCCCTAATCCGGTCTGCTTGTACCTGTCTTTTTAAAAAGCCGGTTTTAAACTTACTGATGATGTTTTTTGACTCCTTAATGACTGTCTCTTCATTTTCAACTGTAGGCTTATCTATGTATTCTAAATTAGACTTGCTGAACCGTAATGATTGCAGATGGATGTTAAAAACACGTACGGTGTCTGCTCCTTTCACAATATCTGCATACTGAAAGATGGAATTATAATCACGTGGATACCAACTTACCGTTTGTCTATTAATAATAGGGTATTTCGAAAAAATGATAATTCCAAAATGAGCATAGCCCCAAAAATCTTCCTTGCTGTTGTACGAATAAAAATAATTGCTGAAATGCAGTTTCTCTAAAAACTCATCCACGTGGCCGTGGTCTTTTACGGCGCTGTCTTCGGCAACCATTTCCTGAAAACAGGCAATATCGGGTTGATACTCGTTGATGATATCGAACATTTGACTTTTTACCTGCGGCTGTTTTTTGTCATCCATTACATTAAACTGTGCCACGTTCCAGGTCATAACACGTAAGGTTTTATCATTCTTTACTTTGGTAAATGAATGCGAAACTCTAAGCGGTAAAATATTACTGATGGGTTTAAATGCAAGCAATATAGCAACCACCGAAATTAAAGCCCGGCGTGGTTTTATAAACAACCAGAATAAAATAAATGCCAAAAGTATCAGTAAAAAATAAAAAGCAGTGAGTGTTAAAAAACCAATTGGCCAAAAATATTTGGGGCTGAACAAATACCCGTAACTCCCCAATAAAAAAAGTATTGCCGCAATAATATTTACGACAATAAAAAAACGTTTTGTAAGTCGGCGAAAAATATTTTTTGCCATAGCATAAAGATAACGCTAACAGTTATAAAAGAATGTGAAAGAAAGGCTAGTCTTCGCTGGCTCTTTTTAAAATCTCTTTTTCTTCCTTAGATAGATACTCATATCCTTTTTGGTTGATCTTATCCAGTATTTCATCAACCCGCTGTTGGGTAACATTAGAAGTTTTGTTATACGGACTTCGGTTGCCGGTATTATAAAAGACTTTATCTTTTACCGTATTCTTTGGTTTGTTTTTGGCCGGGTTAAACAGGTTGATAAATCCGCTGTATAAATTATTCATCCATACGCTGCCGTCCATATTTCTCTTTAATAAATACACAAACAAAAAACCAGCTAAAGCGCCACCAATATGTGCAATGGCCTGGGCACCTGGGTCACGGGCAACACCGGCAAGGTCAACAGCAACATAAATAAGCGTAAGTATCCAAATAGGAACGCCTTTTCTTATATGCCTGAATAAACGATAATCAGGTGCAATCATGGTGGCTGCAACAGCAACTGCCATCACCGCAGCATTAGCACCCAATAAATTTGCAGAATCGAGCATTGCCCTGTTTGTAGAAATTGAATAAGTAGCTACAATAAAAAATACGGCGCCGGCAAGTCCGCCATATATATATATTGGTATCAGTTTTTTATTGCCTGTTAAGTTTTGCAAAATGCTGCCGAAAGCCCAAAGCCAGAGGATATTGCTAATAGCCCTCGGGATTTCAATATCGCTGAACATGAAAGTTATTACTGTCCAAGGCCTGTTGGCTAACCTGCCTAGATCTGCCGGTAAATAAAACCAATTAACCACCTGCGAAAAAAAAACCGCATCAGAATGATCGTTGACAGAAACAGCAGCTTTTATAGTAGCCAATATTAAAAAGAACACCACGTTAAAAACAAAAAGCCACATTAAAGCATTATCGGGCTGCCCCAATGTAAAACGTTGCTTTTTTATTTTATAGTCAATATATCTATCTGATTCTCCCATGTATATTTTTGCTTAAACTGTAAAAATACTAACAGTTAATGCAATCTGATGTCTGATTAATAGAAAGTTTTTTTCTTGGTTTTGTTCCAATAGATCACCAAAATTAAACCCATTACCAAGCCACCTAAATGTGCAAAGTGTGCAATATTGCCTGTAGAGTACACGCCCCCAAATAAATCATAGGCAGCAATAAGAGCAATCGCATACTTAGCTTTTATAGGAACAGGTATCGGGAAAATTATTAATTCGGTATTTGGAAAAAGATAAGCGTAACCGGCAAGCAAACCCATAATTGCTCCCGACGCACCAACAGCAGGAGAAAATTCCAACAGCAAATGAGCACCGGCAGCGGCTAACCCGCAAGCAAAATAAAAAATCAAAAAACGCTTTGGTCCCCATACTTTCTCCAGCATGCTTCCAAACATCCATAACACAAACATGTTAAACAGTAAATGAAAAAAACCTCCATGGGAAAACATATGTGTTACCAGTTGGTAAGGTTCAAAATAGGAGGTTTGGTAGGGGAATAGTGCAATTACGCTGGTAATTTTTTGTTCAAGCACATTAGGAGATGGACCATCAAACACAGACTGTATTAAATAAACCAGTGCATTTATAATAATCAAATTCAACACCACCGGTGTTGTTGATCGCTGAATTCTGTTTCCGAAATTATTAAAAGCCATCCTGCAAATTTAGTTGATTAATGTTTATTTCAATTTTAGCAATACCACACATTCAATATGATGTGTGTGCGGAAACATATCTACAGGCTGAATTTTTTCTATCGAGTACTTTTCACTCAGCAAACCCAGGTCACGGGCCTGTGTGGCGGTATTGCAGCTTACATATACTATTTTAGGCGCAGCTATTTCCAGTAATTTAATTACCAGTTTTTCATGCATACCGGCACGTGGCGGGTCGGTAATAATTACATCGGGCCTGCCATGCAATGCAAAAAATTCATCATTACATATCTTAATTACATCACCACTAAAAAACTCGGCATGGCTTATATTATTCAATGCTGCATTTTCCTTTGCGTCTATTATTGCCTCTTCAATTACTTCAACTCCAATAATTTTTTTAGCTTGTTTGCTTACAAAAATGCCGATGCTGCCCGTACCGCAATATAAATCGTACACTATTTCGCTGCCCGTAAGCCCTGCAAAATCTCTCGTAATTATATATAAT
>JBBKXU010000305.1:0-9722 GCA_037969645.1 Ferruginibacter sp.
AGATTATTCTCGTTTAAGGTAATTGATATTAGAAATGAAAATCGGCTGTAAACAATAAGTTATTTTATAAATGCGTTTTTAGCTGGTTGTTATTCATTATGAAAAGAAATTACACTATAGCTGTTATTATTGTCATTTGTGCCTGCTGCTCCTATTCGTTTACAAATCAAACGGAAAGCAAAAGGTACCTGTCGTTTTATATTCAGCGGGTTGAATTTTTTAATGATCAGCAACTTATGCTGCTTAACCTGATTGGCAAAACAGATATAACTCAGCCTGAAGGGCTAGAACTAATAAAGCAGGAGATTTCCAAAGCCCGGGTTAGCCTTAAAAGCGTTGATTTTTGGTTACGATACATAGATCCCATAGCCTATAAACAGGTAAATGGTCCTTTGCCTGTAGAATGGGAAACAGAAGTATTTGAGAAATTTGAGCAACCATACAGGCGTGAAGGTGCAGGATTAACGCTGGCAGAACTGTATCTGGACGAAGAAAATCCCGATAAGGACAGTTTGATAAAATTGATGCAGTCCTCTGTATCAGCAATTGCCATTTTTAAGGCTGATTCAATTACAAGCCAACTACAAAATCATCACCATTTTTACCTGGCCAACAGGCTCTACCTGTTAAATCTTGCAGCTATTTATACTACAGGGTTTGAGTGCCCCGATACAACTAAAATTGTTCCCGAATTACGAACTATGCTGGCCGATGTGCAGCATATTTACCAGAATTTTAATGAAAATTTTTCATCAACAAAACTTTCCGATGAATATCTGTCGCTGTACAGCAGTATGACGGCCTTTGTAAACAAGCAGCCTGATAGTTATTCCACCTTCGACCATTTTACGTTCATCAGAGATTATGTAAATCCGTTGTTTTCGCTTAATCAGCAATTTATTGGCAGCCACAAAGTTTACACAAAAAGTTATGTTGATTATTCATTGAATAACAACAGCAAATCTATATTTGATAAAGACCTTTATTTTGGCCAGAATGCAAAGGGTGTTTTTTTAAGGGTAACAGATCAAAGAGCAATTGAAGAAATAGAAAAAGTGGGAAAACTACTTTTTTATGATCCGCTCTTGTCTGCAAACAATCAACGCAGCTGTAATTCCTGTCATAAGGACAACGCTTATTTTACCGATACTGCTTTATCAACCGCTTTGCATTTCGATGGCAAAAGTTCGCTGCCCCGTAATACGCCTTCATTAATCAACGCAAGCTATAATCACCTGTTGATGATGGATGGAAAGCATTTTACGCTGCAAAATCAAACCAAAGATGTAATGACCAACCCGGCCGAAATGGGCAGCAATGAAGCGGAGTTGCTGAGAAAAATACTAGACTGTCAGGAATACAAAAAAACCTTTAAAAGCTTATTGAAATACACGCCTCAGGAAAAAGAAATAACGTTGGAGCATATTGCATCAGCGATTACTATGTACTACAGTAAATTCAGCAAGTTCAGTGCGCCATTTGATGATGCCATGAATAAAAAACAGGAAATTAACCCGGGTGTTAAAGCCGGTTTCAATGTATTTATGAGCAAGGCCCAATGCGGAACCTGCCATTTTATGCCACAGTTCAACGGAGTAAAGCCCCCTTATATTGGTTCCGAATTTGAAGTTTTGGGTGTGCCAGCCGATACCGGATTTAATAAACTTAGTAGTGATAAGGGTCGGTATCAAGTAAATCCGGAAAAGGAAATGCTGCAAGCCTTCCGTACCGGCACTTTAAGAAATTCAGAAAAGACAAAGCCCTATATGCACAATGGCGTTTTTACTTCGCTGGAACAAGTAATTGATTTTTATGATGCAGGTGGTGGTGCAGGTAAGGGGTTAAAGTTGGATAACCAAACGCTGTCAGCCGATTCATTGCATTTAACAGCGGTAGAGAAAAGCAACCTGATTCTTTTTATCCGATCTTTGAATGAGAATATTGTTTTTGAAACTGCACCTGTAAAACTGCCGGTTTCAAAAAACCGCAACCTCAGCAGCCGGGTAATTGGCGGCACATATTAAGAAACAGAGTATGAAAAACAGTACGTTAATATTGCTTTTGTTTGTAGCAGTGGTAGGCTTATATGCCTGTGCGACTCAGCCCAAAATTCAGTATTACGATTTTCCAGACGACATTGCTGAAGAAGCCAAGATAGAAAACAGGAAAATGATTGAAAAGGGAAGAATTCTGTACAATATCAATTGTGCAAAATGTCATGATAAAAAAGAAAAAGGCAAAATTGTTTTGCCCGATTTTACGCATGCACAATTGGATGCTTATACC
Organism: Ferruginibacter sp.; assembly: GCA_037969645.1. Classification (GTDB taxonomy): domain Bacteria; phylum Bacteroidota; class Bacteroidia; order Chitinophagales; family Chitinophagaceae; genus Ferruginibacter. Next base: position 2,287 of record JBBKXU010000305.1, read on the forward strand.
ATTCGCTTAAAGAATGAATCACATGTAAGCGCACTGCCCGATAATAGAATTACCCCTGAAGAATTAGAAGCAATCCAGTATTTTTTTGCCTATAAGAAACCGGGCAAAACGGTAACCGAAAATTGATTTCGCAGTAGATTCTTAAACCAATAACTGTAGTTTTAAGGCTATTAAACTACTGATCCGGACTAAATTAAAGCAACTAACTCTCCTTTTTTAAGGGAAATCCCCAAGCATATATACGTTTTTTATAAAATAAAGACCACGTCTTGTACAATAATTACTACAAAATAGCGTCTTATATACATAGTAGGTTTAAAAATTTTACAAGAATTTAAATTTATTAACCAATAACCAAGTCCAATTCTGTATGAAACCATTTTACATTACAGCAAAATATTGCTTAGCAATTACAGTATTCTTTTGCCAAACGGCTTTGTCGCAATCAATTGCAACATTTAATTCCGTTACTCCGGGAACACAGGCGCAAAGTCTAATAATCCCTTCAACGCACACTTTTCAACGAATTATTAAATCGGGGGATTTATTAAATGATGCAACTACTTTAGGCAGTAATCTTGATTTTACAGGATATGTACCCATCAGCGGAAGCAGCCGTAACGGGTACCTTTCTATTAGCAGTGAAAGTACACCGGCCAGAGTAGGCATTATGACGGTTACTTATAATTATGCTACGCATACCTGGGATAAGTCAAACAGCGGTAACGTATTTTTCCAGGCTGGTGGTGCTGGTACGCCTTTTGGAACCACACCGGTTACTCGCTTTTGTTCAGGTACAGTTACGCCCAATGGTACTATCATGGTCGCCGAAGAGAATATGACACAAGGCGATACAAATGGTGATGGTTATAATGATGATGGATGGATAATTGAAATTGATCCTGTAACCAAATCTGTAATTGAAAGTGATCCGACACATACCGGTTTAGATAAGTTGTGGGCAATTGGCCGGCAATCGAGAGAAAACATTTTAATTGCACCGGATAACAGAACGTTGTACACTGGTGCCGATAATGGGACTTCCAGTTACGTGTACAAATTTGTTGCTACTACGGCTGGCAATTTTTCCAGCGGACTACTGTATGTTTTAGTAACAACTGGGTCCTTTGGTACAGGTACGTGGAAATTGATTCCAAATTCAACTATTGCACAAAGAAATACCATTTTGGCTGCCAGCGCCAACACTGCTGCACCTGGTGCCGCATATAGTTTTAATGGTGTAGAAGATATTGAAAGGGGCCCCGACGGGAAAATATATTTTACCGCTAAAGGGCCCGGCAGAATTTACCGCTTTACTGACAATGGCGCCACGGTAAGTAACCTGGAGATTTTTGTAGAAAATACAACATATGATGTTGATCCCGGGCCGGCTGTTGCCAACGAACCCTGGGGAATTGGAAATGATAACCTGGCTTTTGATGGCGAAGGAAACCTTTGGGTTTTACAGGATGGTGACCGGAATCATATATGGGTGGTTGGCCCAACCCATACAGCCAGTACACCTGCTGTTCGTTTATTTGGCAAAACACCGGCTGGCAGCGAACCTACTGGAATCACGTTTACGCCGGATTATAAGTTTATGTTCATTTCATTTCAGCATCCCAATGTTGGAAATACAGCATCTCAATTAGATGGGGCAGGCATATCCGTTGTATTTAATACGCATACAACAGTTGTTATTGCACGTACCGAAAATCTGGGGTCTACGGCAACCTTACCGGTAAATATGAATGATTTTAATGTATATACTGATAATAATTCAGCCCAATTGAGCTGGTATGCTACCAATGTGATAAACCACTCACATTTCGAAATTGAGAGATCAACAGACGGCAGGAATTTTGAAAAAATATATACCGATATGCAGGCTTTGTCGAACGGAAGCTCGACAACTGTCACTTATTCTGATAAACACTTACCGGCATCCAATATTATTTATTACCGCATAAAGCAAGTAGATGTTTCTGGTGGTTTTCAGTATTCCGAAACAAAATCGATCAAGCTGCTTGGCATTAAGAAATCCGAGATTTCTATTTACCCAAATCCGGCTAACGAGATATTACATGTTGAATACACATCGGTTGAAACCAAACAGATTTCGATTACAATAGTTGATGCACTGGGACGTAATGTTTTTGCCGAAAGAAGAAAGTTGGTGGCAGGAAAAAATATTTTGACGCTGGATATAAATAAATTCAATAAGGGTAATTATACCTTAACTATAAACAACGAAAATGGTATCGAAATACAGCGCTTACAATTTTCTAAAATGTAATTATATTTTTTAAGAGTTCCCGAACAGGTATTCAATAAAATTCAGTTTAATAAAAAGATTGCTTTGCAATTTCTGTTATGAAAAAAAGTGTAACACTTATAGTTTTATTAATATTGGCAGGCAATTTAAGCGCACAAATTCTGCGCCCTTTTGCTTCACGGTATTATAACTCTTCGGTAAAGGGAAGCATTGTTTATGTATCAAACAGCATTGTTACGTCGGCAGGTTTTGGTCCTGGAGTACCCGGTACCGGAGAGTTAGCGCCTACGGGTATCTCAGAAAACGGTTCAACATTTATGAGTCTTGATCTCGATGTTGATAATCCGGTTACTGTTACAAAATCAGCTTATGGAAGCGTTTGGAATTACTATAACGGGGCAAGTGCACCGGCTGACAATCCTTTAGCAACAAATTGGAAACAATCTGCTTATACAGTAGCCTCTCCCTGGAATACAGGAGCAACTCCGGTTGCAGGGGCGGGAAAATATGGGTTTGGTGGTACTCAAACCACCTGTATACCATCTGGCGGAGGTGGAACTACTTGCGTTCCTACGGGAGCTAAAAGGCCATCTTATTATTTTAGAAGAACAGTTAACTTTACTGCAGCTGAACTTTCTACAACATTTAATACTATACAATTAAACATGTACCGGAACGACGGTATAGTGGTGTATATAAACGGTGTTGAACGCATAAGAAATAACATGCCAACGGGTACTATTGCTTACGCTACTCTGGCATCGTCAAATATAGCGAATGGGGGTAGCGAAATAGTGCGTTATAATCTCAGTCCATCTTTTTTTACTTCCGGTAACAACACAATTGCTGTTGAAGTTCATTTAAGTAATACATCTAATGCCGACATGTCGTTCGATATGGAAGTGCTGGGCATTGACAATAACGGTACTTTTAATTCAACCACATCAAATTTAAGCTTGCCCTCTTGTTCAAATGTACTTTTTGCCGGCTTGTACTGGGGTACTGGCCAAGGTGCAAGCGGATCAAATACCGCCTGGATTACCGGAGAAAATAACTGCAAATTAAAATTGCCCGGTGCGTCAGTTTATACTAACATAACATCTTCACAAACAGATTATTGGAATAACACTTTGATTGCTGGATTTGCCCACACAGGGTTCCAGTGTTTTGCAAATATTACTTCATTAGTCAACGCCACAAATCCCAATGGTACATACACCGTGGCCGATGTGGTATCTCCTGCTGGCATAGGAAACGGTTATGGTGGGTGGACGATAGTTATTGCCTACGCAAATCCAACATTACCAAACCAAAACCTATCGGTTTTCGACGGTTGTGTAAGTATAAAAAATGGCAGTGCAGGTGTAGATGTACCCATTACTGGATTTTTAACACCGCCAACAGGGCCTGTAAGTTGCGAGTTGGGCGCAGTTGTTTACGACGGTGACCGTAATTCACCCGATTCATTTTCTTTCAAGCAAAATGGTGCACTTGTTTATTACAGTATGGCTAATGCCGCCGCCGTTCCTTTTAATTCAAATACCGAAGTTTGGAACAGCAAAATCAGTTACAAAGCCACTAATGTAACCACCCGTAACCCTGCATTCAATAATACCCTTGGGTATGATGCTTCTATATTTGATTTACCAAATGGAAGTAATCTGCAGCTTGGCAACAATAGAACATCTGCAGTAGCTCGGTTTTCATCATCCAGCGAAAACTATATCGTTCAATTACTCACTACAACCATATCTCAATACAACCCGGCTTTTGCTTTTGATAAAACAGCAACCGATATTAACGGAGGATTGTTAATTCCCGGCGATAGCATCCGCTATCAAATAAATTACAATAATACTGGTAACGATTCCAGTACCAATACAATCGTAATTGATAATATCCCGCTGGGAACAACATTTATACCCGGCAGTATCAGAATTAATGGTGTTGCTAAAACAGATGCCTCCGGCGACGATCAGGCTGAATATATTTTTTCCAGTAACCGTGTTGTTGTAAGATTGGGCACAGGTGCTAATGCCACAGTAGGAGGAAATGTTGGCCCAGGTGTTAGCGGAAACATTCAATTTAGTGTTGTTACCGCATCGTCCTGCGATATTTTGAGCTGCGCAGGTTCGTTACGAAACTCCGCCAGAGTAAATTATAATGGCAAGCTTTCAGGAACTGTTTTATACGACTCCAGCGGTGTAAATTCTGCAGGATGTATTGTAGGTGGTCCGGTTATTTCGCCAATCAGTGGGTCTTGTTTTAGCCCTAAGGATACGCTTTTGGTTGACCGTTGCCCGATAGTGAGCGTAATGCTTCCATGGAGGCGATATGCAGGATATACATTTTATTCGTCTATGCCTTTTATACCGGCCAATGTTTATAACCATTTTAATCCTGTAACCGCATCAAACGTTTATTGGGCTTATTATAATAGTGGTTCAGGTTGTTCCGATACGGCAAGAGTACAGGTTATTATAACCGGTTGCCCCGATATTGACGATGATGACGATGGTATTCCAGATTATGTTGAATTTGGAGACCCATTGGCCCTTGTGGTAGTGGGTGGTTTGCCAAACTGGAACCGCCCTTCTTACCCCGGTTACGTTGACTATAATAGCGATGGCGTAAATGATTTATTTGATTGGGGCGCCGATGCTGATAACGATGGTATACCCAATTTTCAGGACAGAGATTTTTGGAAAGGCTGGGTAGATGTAAATAATGATGGCGTTAATGATCTGTCGGATAAAGATATGGACGGTATTCCCAATCAATTTGACCTCGACAGTGACAATGATGGTATACCGGATGTAGTAGAATCGTATGGTGTTGATACCAATGGTGATGGAAAAATTGACAATTTTACTGATACCGATTTTGATGGATTTTCTCAAAATGTAGATGGTAGTAATACTGGTGTTGGGGGATCTGGCAACGGATTGGGCACTCCCGATTTTGATGGAGATGGTATTCCAAATTATCTTGATCTGGACAGTGATAATGATGGTATTCCCGATCTTATTGAATCGGGTGGCACTGATGCAAATAACGACGCTAAGATTGATGGTTTTACCGATTTAAACGGCGACGGCTTAAGTGATTACCATATTTTGGCATCTGCCATTTTAATAACCGGACCCGATGTAGCTCCTGTAGATGGACGTGCAGATAGTTACCCTAATAAAAACAAAGACCGAGATTTCAGGCCCAATGCTTATGATATGGATAGTGATGGAGATGGGATTGTGGATGTGATAGAAGCAGGCTTCCCTGACGTGAATTTAGACGGCATAATAGATGGCGCACTAGGGGCAAACGGTTGGGCAAATGTAATGTCCGCCAGACCAAGTTTGGGTTTACGTTTTACAGACTCAGATCCATATCCTGATTATCTGGATATAGATTCGGACGATGATGGGATACCTGATAATATAGAAGGACAAACAACAGCCGGATATAAAATGGGCAATGTAACTACTGATACTGATGGTGACGGGCTGGTAAATCTTTACGATAATTTCGTTGGATTTGGCGGCTCTGGAATCTACGTGTATGATCATGATGGTGATAATACGCCCGATTACATAGATACCGATTCTGATGCCGACGGCTTGTCGGACAGAGTAGAAGGGAATGATTTTAACTTAAATGGCATTGCCGATGACAATGTTTCATTAACCGGTTTGGATACAGATGGCGATGGACTAGATAACCGTTTTGATTCTTTAAATTCGGTAACGAATCTTAAAGGCACATCATATCGCATGGGCACTTCGGGTTCTTTTACGGGCGATGCTACGCCGGGTTCAAGAACAACTGTGCAAAGAAGGTATACCCCCCCAACCCAGGTTGACAGAGACTGGCGTTACTCAACTTTTGTTCTGCCCGTGCAGTTCTTAAATTTTACAGGTACACAAAATAATAACAATGTCTTTCTTCAATGGACAGTAATTGCCGACAAAGAAATTAAACAATTTGAAATAGAACGAAGCATTGACAATTACGATTTTGTAAAAGTAGCTACCGTAAAGCAGCCGGTTCAACTCCAAACCCAGCAAAGCTTTTCTACTAAAGATGATATCACCGGTGTAAACAGCGAAATAATCTATTATCGCTTAAAAGTAATCGGTAAAGACGGAACAATTAAGTACAGCAATATTTTGATTGTAAGAAAAACGGTAGTTAAAGCAATTGTAACCGTTCGTCCAAATCCTGCAACAACCAGTGCATCTGTTATGTTTTATGCAGAGAAAGTCGCAGAAATTGAAATGCGTATGATTGATAAACTGGGGCAAATTGTTTTTACCGAAAAAAAGAAAACGATTAGAGGCTACAATACAATTACGTTAGCCAACCTAAACCGGTATTGCAATGCCGTGTATACAATTGAACTGTCGGTAGATGATAAAATTATACGACAACAATTAATTATATGGAATTAACACCAAAAAGATAAAAATCTTCAATGCCGCTTTCAATTGAATGCGGCATTTTTTTTAGCCTATTTTTGTTGCTATGTACACAACTAAAAAATCGCTGGGACAGCATTTTCTGAAAGACAAAAATATAATCGACAAGATTGTTACAGTACTGCAGGAAGAAAAATTCAGCAATGTACTGGAAGTTGGACCCGGCACCGGTGCCTTAACCAAACACCTGATGGCGCTGCCCGGCATAAATTTTAAAGCTGTGGAACTGGACGATGAAAAAGTAGCCTATCTCGGCGACAAGTATCCCGCATTAAAAGAAAAAATAATTACCGGAAGTTTTTTAGGTATGGAGAAACCCTTTGACGAACCCTTTATCATCATAGGTAATTTCCCTTACAATATTTCTACGCAAATTCTTTTTAAAACACTCGAATGGAAAGAAGAAGTGCCTGTTGTAATAGGTATGTTTCAAAAAGAAGTAGCACAAAGGGCAGCATCAAAAGAAGGGAGTAAAGTGTATGGCGTGTTAAGCGTTTTAATGCAGGCCTATTACGATGTAGATTATTTATTTGATGTTGGTAACGAGTGCTTTGATCCGCCGCCAAAAGTGCAAAGCGGTGTTATTCGATTAAGAAGAAAAGAAACCATTGCTTATAAAAGCGAACGGGCATTTTGGGTTTTGGTAAAAACTGCTTTTAATCAGCGCCGCAAGACCATGCGTAATG
>JBBKXU010000306.1:0-10339 GCA_037969645.1 Ferruginibacter sp.
ATATTAGTTTATAACAGGCATTACCAACATCAAACTTTGCGAACAATTATTAAAAAGAATTATGAGAAAAATTATTTTACCTATTTTTTTAAGCATTTTATCCATTCCTGTTTTTGCACAATCAAGCCTATATGTTAGCCCTGGCGGCAGTGCTTTGGGCAACGGAACCAAGGCAAACCCGATGGATCTGATAACCGCAATTTCGGCTGCTACTCCGGGCACAGTTATTAAAATAGCAACCGGTACTTATAATTTTAGCAACCCCATTAATCTGGTAAGTGACGTTACTTTGGAGGGTGGTTTTCAGGAGGGGTTAGCCTGGGTAAAAACCAGCATACCGGGTGCCACCACTATAAACCGTACTACATCCAACCCCGAGGGTGCAGCAAACCAACAAAGATTAGTATGTATGTATGGCAACAACATTACAAATTTTCGGTTACGGGATATTACAATAAGCACTTCTAATGCCAATTTAGACGGAGAATCAACCTATGGCATTCACCTTACCAATTGCTCAAATTATCAGATCATAAGAACACAGGTGTTAGCCGGGGATGCAGCAACCGGACAGTCTGGAACAACAGGTGCTACTGGCGCTAACGGCGCTAACGGAGCTAACGGAGCTAATGGATGGCCTGATGACTTCCGTAATGTACCGGGAGGAAGCGGAGGCAATGGTGGTGGTGCTGGTGCTGGTGCTTCTGGCGCAGGGGGTGTTGGTACGGGGGCCGCCAATACCTGCAACGGAGCAAATGGTAGCGCCTCATTTAATTCCCGGGCTGGCGGTGGTGGCGGAGGTGGTGGAGCTGGTGGTAGAGAAGATTACGACACAAGAGGCGGAAATGGTGGTAATGGCGGTGGTGTAAATGGCGGTGCACAACAAACACCTGCAGGAGTTGGAGGGCAATGGGACAACCCCGGACGACCTGGCGGTAATGGAGTGAACGGTGTTAACGGATCAACTGGCTCCGCCGGTTCTTTAGGATCGGCCGGATCGCATGTGGGGGGCTACTTTGTTCCTGGTGGCCAAGGCGGTACGGGAGGAGACGGAACTGGTGGAAAAGGCGGTACAGGCGGCGGCGGAGGTGGTGGAGAAAGTTGTTTTACTTGCAACGATGGTACTGGAAATGGGGCTGGTGGTGCTGGTGGCGGCGGACAGGGAGGTACGGCAGGCACCGGCGGACGTGGTGGCGGCAGCAGTTTTGGAATATACCTGTTAACTAATGGTACTAATGGCAATATAGACCAATCGAGTGTAGTTGCAGGCTCAGCCGGTGTTGGTGGATCGGGTGGAGACGGAGGAATGGGTGGCACTCGAGGAAATGGCGGTAATGGCGGTTTCGCATATTTGACTGAAATTGGCCGCGGAGGTGATGGTGGCGATGGAGGTAATGGAGGTAATGGCGGTACTGGCGGCAGTGGAAGACCAGGTACTTCAACCAATATTCACCATGCATCTGGTACATTATTGGCAACCAATGTATCCAGTTTTAACCTGGCTGCACAGCCAGTGATTACTGTTGAGGATATTGATGTTACCGGATTATCAATAAATTTTACGCATGGTAGCGGCTCAGTTACCTGGGATTTTGGACTGGGTTCTGCTCCGCAAAACCCGGTTGGCTCAAGCGTAAGCAGCGTATTTTCTACAATGGGCAGAAAAGATATTGACGCAGGCCCAAATACTTACCTTGGTTTTGGTAACATCAACAAAAGTGCAGCAACGGGATTAAATTTTGATGGTTTGGATGATCGCATAGATTGTGGATCTGGCGCCAGTATAACTAATCTTGGTCGCGATGGGTTTACCATTGAAGCCTGGGTTAATTCAGTATCTGTAACGGGCACACGCACAATGGTGCAAAAAAATGGCGACTACAGTTTCTATATTTTAAACGGAAACCTGGTTGCGGAAATCTGGGACCTTGGCACCGCCAGTACGAGTCGCCAGGTGATTACCGGTACCGGCTCTATACCTGTAGATACCTGGACGCACGTGGCTGCTAAATGGGATGGCACCAATGCAACACTATACATTAATGGCGTTGCCGATCCGGCTTCCTTAGTTTCCGGAACAGCTACCGGATCTGGAAATTTGATTATCGGTAGTTTTTCTAACTTAACAAACTACTTCAATGGAACTATGGACGAATTAAGGATTTGGAACCGCCCATTATGCGTAGGTGAAATTCAAAATAACATGAATTGCAATTTGAATCCGGCTGGTCAGTTAGGTTTGGTTGCACTTTATCATTTCGACGAAGGGATTGCCTATTACGACAATACTTCAAACAATACAGCACCCGATGCAAGCGGCAATAGCAACACGGGTACCCTGCTAAATTTTTCTTTGTTTAATGAGGTATCCAATTGGTTATATGGTAATGTAACTGGTACCTGTTCGGCTTTTACGTATACGAACCTGGCCGGTACAACCGGCGGCCCAACAATTACCGCTTCCGAAGTAGTTGATGCAGCAGGTACATTTTATGTTGAAGAAAATTGCGGATTGATTGCTAAAGTACTTCCTTCAGGAGCCACGCCAGTAACTGGCAGCATTACCTGTAAAGTGACGATAGATGCAACCGTACAAACATTTAATGCCGAGCCGTATGTACAACGTCACTATGATATAGAGCCTGCCATTAATGCGGCTAACGCAACAGCAACGGTTACTTTATATTATACACAAACTGATTTTGATAACTATACTGCAGTAAGTGGTGGTTTTCCCGATCTCCCTACCGGCCCCGGCGACGCTGCCGGAATTGCCAACCTGCGCATTACACAGTACCATGGTATTGGCACAGCACCAGGGAATTATTCAGGTACAGCATTATTTATAAATCCGCCAGATGGTGATATTGTTTGGGACCCAGTACTGAGCAGATGGGCCGTAACTATTGATGTAGATGGATTTAGCGGGTTCTATGTGCATACAAGGGCTTTTGGTAATTTTCCACTTTCTGCTTACCAGGTTAATTTAAGCGGTAGCAACAAGGGTAATTACAATGAATTAAAATGGAACTGTACAGTTAATGAGCCCGGAACTGTGTTTGAACTGGAAAGAAGTGAAGATGGAATAAATTTCAACCGAATAGTTGTCATCCCGTCATCGGGTACCGGCACCCCCAATTCAATTTACTCACATAGTGACCCACTAGGCAGTAGCCGGCCTGTGTATTTTTATCGCATAAAAATGGTTTTACCATCAGGAGGAGCAAAGTTCAGCAGTCATTTAAAAATAAATCCTGCTGTTAAAGGTTTTCAAGTAAATGCTGCTCCAAATCCATTTACCAATAATCTTCAGGTCAATATTAACACAGCTTTTGAAGAACAGGCTCAAATAGGACTCATCGATATAGATGGACGGACTGTTACCCACCAGAGGGAAATGTTAAGAGCCGGTATTAATTCTGTTTCAATTGCAAATATTACTGCACTACCGGCAGGCATTTACTTTCTGATGATCAACACCGAAACCCAAAAGCAAGTTATTAGGGTTGTAAAAAAATAATAACGATCTACTAAAAACTCTCCTGTTTATTGAATTTGAACAGGAGATTATTTTTCAATTTTAGGACCAATTCAATTTACTCCTGGCCTTTTACCAATTCCTCCCAATATTCCGCAGCTCTTCTTGTGTGCGGCACCACAATCGTTCCCCCCACAATATTGGCTACTGCAAACACTTCATACATCTGTTCTGTTGTAATTCCAACCTCATGCGATTTACCCAGGTGATACTTGATACAATCATCGCACCGCAAAACCATGCTGGCCACCAGGCCAAGCAATTCTTTGGTTTTTACATCTAGTGCGCCTTTCGCATAGGCATTGGTATCGAGGTTCCAAAGACGTTTGATGACAAGGTTATCTTTGGCCAGAATAACATCATTCATTCTGGTCCGGTAGTCGTTGAATTCTTTTACTAGGTTACTCATATATTTATATTAATGTTTAAGCAGTAAAGTTAAAACTAAGCGGGGTCAATATTGCAATTGAGGCTGGTTAGCATGTGTCTTTGACTCAGCCAATGATTTTATCTACCTTTGCAATTACAAAAAATTATACAATATGCCCGGTTTTGAATTTTGGAGTGATGCAGAACGCAATGAAGTAAATGATGTACTGGAAACAGGAATTTTAATGCGTTACGGCTTTGATGGCCCACGCAAAGGAATCTGGAAAGCCAAAGAGTTGGAAACAGCTATTTGCGAAACCTTTGGCTGCAAACATGCACAATTGGTGAGCAGCGGTACAGCAGCGTTAACAACCGCCTTGAGTGCGTTAGGTATTGGTTATGGCGATGAGGTAATCTTACCAGCTTTTACTTTCGTTGCCAGCTTTGAAGCTGTATTAAGCGTTGGCGCTGTACCTGTTTTTGTAGATGTGGATGATACACTTACATTGGATCCGCAGGCTGTTCGCAATGCTATTACGCCAAAAACAAAATGCATTATGCCCGTTCATATGTGCGGTAGCATGGCTGATATGGATGCATTGCAGGCTATTTGCAAAGAACATAATCTGGTATTAATAGAAGATGCCTGTCAGAGTATTGGCGGTACATACAAAGGGAAAAAACTTGGCACTATCGGCGATGCCGGAACCTTTAGTTTTGATTTTGTAAAAACCATTACCTGTGCCGAAGGTGGTGCAGTAATGACCAACCGGGAAGATGTGTATATCAGCAGCGATGGTTACAGCGATCATGGGCACGACCATACAGGCGTTGACCGTGGTGCCGACCTGCATCCTTTTATCGGGTACAATTTCCGTATAAGTGAATTGCATGCTGCTGTTGGTTTGGCCCAGATAAAAAAGCTGGATAATTTTTTAGCAATCCAGAAAAAAAATCACACGGCATTAAAAAATGCTTTGGCTACAATTCCGGAAGTCTCTTTTAGAAGAATACCCGATGAAGCTGGCGACAGTTGTACTTTCGTTAGCTGGTTTTTACCAACCGAAGAAGCCACCAAAGCGGTTGTTGCCGAATTAAAAGCTCAAAATATTTTAGCCGGTAATTTTTATTGGTTCGATAATAACTGGCATTATGTTCGTAAATGGGATCACCTGAAAAATGCGGTAACCTTAAACAGTCTGCACCCCGAACTTAAGGCTGCCGTTATGCATCATGCTACAAAAGACTTTACTGCAAGCGATGCCATTATGAGCCGCTGTATTTCAACAGCAATAGGATTAACCTGGACTGATGAGCAATTGAAAACGAAAGGAGACCAAATGGTTAATGTGATAAAAAAAGTGTTGAATGAGCAGAAAATATCTGCATAAATAAATCAATAAAAGATAATTAAACGGCAGCCGAGTGGTTGTCGTTTTTTATTAATTTAATTCCGTGGTATAAAACTGGTATTCGGCTTCCCCTCCAGATAATTATTATACTGTAAAGAACCCAGCCTGAACCGTAGTGGAATTTTTGTGGCTTTTTCAAACTCCAACTCCTGCTTGCAAAAAAATCCAAAATTTTGGGTATAATAATCGGCGGCAATTGGCGAACATGAAAAAGGATTAAGCGCATTAACCGATTGCCTGATAGAAAACACTTGTGCCGGCTGCGTAGATTTTACTTTTTTAACAATATTGTAAGAACTGAATAAATTATCCGCCTTAAAACAATCTTTGATTGTAAGACTTTCGCTATCAAACGACACATTAATGGCTGATTTTTGACAAAAAGCAGCACTTCCCACAAAAATCATGCAGAAAAATAAAATTTTAGCTTTTTTATACATTTTGCTTGCACTTATCTCTGTAAATTTACGTTGTTATTCAAAGCATGGATTAATTTATTTTAAGCCAGAGATTTATTTACCCTAATCGACATGTGTATATGGCTTTAAGTCAGGGACTATATCAAAAACAATTACAGAAATTATCGCCGCAGCAAATTCAGTTGATGAAATTGCTGCAGGTGCCAACTGCCCTGTTGGAAGAACGCATCAAAGAAGAGATTGAAGAAAACCCTGCATTGGAAGAAGCTGAAGAGGGTCACGAAATTGAAGATGAAATAAAGGATGAATTCAGCGATACCGAAACCGAGGAGAAAGAACTCGACGGCAGCGCAGATGAATATGACAATATAGACATCAGCGAATATGTAAGAGAAGGCGATGATGAAGTAGGTGATTACAAGTTGAAGGACAACAATTACCCCGAAATTGATGAGAACAGGGTTATCCCTATTAAAGTAGAACGCAGTTTTAATGAATTGATGATTGAACAATTGGGCATGTTGACCATTGACGACCATCAAAAAAAAGTAGCCCTCCAAATCATTGGTAATTTAGATGATGATGGTTATTTGAGAAGAGAGTTTTCGGCCATTGTTGATGACCTGGCTTTTCGCCAGAATATTACCACCACCGAAGAAGAAATTGCTGAACTGGTGTTACAGATTCAGCAGTTTGACCCGCCCGGCATTGCTGCACGTGACTTACAGGAATGCCTGTTGCTGCAGCTTGAAAGAAAGTTATACCAAGGTAATGATGTGGAAATGGCTATAAAAGTGCTGGAAAAGTACTTTGAAGAATTTACAAAAAAACATTACGAAAAAATTCAGCGTGGGCTTGATTTGAACGATGATCAGCTGAGAGAAATTATTAACCAGATCATCAGACTAAATCCAAAACCGGCAGGCTCTGTTGGTGAGAGTAAAAGTGCAGAAAGTTATGTAGTACCCGATTTCTTTATTTACAATGTTGGAGGCAAACTTGAATTAACACTCAACAATAAAAATGCGCCCGATCTCCGTATTAGCGAAGGTTACCGGGATATGCTGAAAGAATATGACCGCGGCAGCAAAAAAGACAAGCGCCAAAAAGAAGCGGTTATTTTCATCAAACAAAAGATTGATGCGGCTAAATGGTTTATTGATGCCATTAAACAGCGGCACAACACGCTGATGAACACCATGGAAGCTATTATGAATTATCAGCATGCTTTTTTTGTTTCGGGCGAAGAAACCGATATGCGGCCCATGATTTTAAAACACATTGCCGAAGAAACCAATCTCGATATTTCTACCATCAGTCGTGTGGCCAATAGCAAGTTTGTACAAACAGAATATGGCACGTACCGACTCAAATTTTTCTTTAGCGAAAGTTTACAAACCGACAGCGGCGAAGAAGTAAGCACCCGTGAAGTAAAAAAGATATTAAGTGATATTATTGACGATGAAGATAAAAAACATCCGTACAGCGATGAAAAATTAACCGAGATGTTGCAGGAAAAAGGATATAATATTGCACGACGGACCGTTGCCAAATACAGGGAACAGCTGAATATTTCGGTAGCCAGGTTAAGAAAAGAGTTATGATGACAGACAACAGACAACAGACAACGGACAACAGTGAACACACTTTTAATGATATCTCTGTGGTCTATCGTCGGTGGTCCGTGGTCTCCGTCCTTTCACACTTGTTTTCTATTCTGTTTCATCCTTTATTTATTCCCTTTTATGTGGTTGCATTTTTAGTGTACTATCATCCATCTTATTTTTCAGGATTCAGTTATAACACAAAATTTGTGGTACTGCGGTTTACAGCCGTAAATACGATTTTGTTCCCCGCATTTGCATTATTGATAATGAAGGGACTGGGATTCATAAAATCGATTTTTTTGCATACGCAGCAGGACCGTATTGGCCCATACCTTGCTAATATGATCTTTTATTTTTGGGCCGCCCGTGTTTTTTTTAAATTTCAACCTGAGATTGCGCCGGTTCTTGCTGTATTTATGACCGGTGTTTTTTTAACCACAGCCCTGGCTTTAATCGCCAACATCTTCTATAAAATAAGTATGCACGCCATTGGCTGCGGTGGTATGGTTGGCATCTTCATTATTATCATGAACAGTAATACTATGCTCATGACCTGGCCTTTATCCATCGCATTACTGATAACCGGCATCGTTTGTACTTCCCGTTTGATCGTAAGCGATCATACCCAAAAAGAAATTTATATGGGCTTGGTTGTAGGATTGGTTTGCCAATTTGCTACAGCTATCGTCATATTATAAATAAAAAGGCCCTGCAAAATGCAGAGCCCCTTTCTCCTGTCGTGCCTAACAATAAAAACTTTAAAACTGTAGCGGAAATATAGTTTTCAATGCAAGTATTTTTATATCATTTAGATGGTATCGGATATTTTTGATTATTTGTTTTCGTTTGTATAAATCGCTTTGAATGAACGTTTTATTGTGTTTTTAATCAAAAAATAACAGATATAATTTATCCGTATACTAAAAGCGTAAAAACCCTTGGAAGCTTTACTTTAATCAGCAAAATAACATGCGTACAACTCCTTAAAATGTTAAAAATTCTTACTTTAATGTCAATGAGCACAATTGAAACCATATGCCTGCATAAATCTTTATCTTTGAACATTAATGTGATTACTGATGAAGATTTTTATTAACCTGATCCTTTTACTGTCGTTTATAACTGTTACGGGCAACTCCCAAAAAGCAGGGTTTGATAAATCAGCATTTTACATAGCGATGGCGACTGATGACCTGAATCAGGTAAATACACAATTGAGCGTTTTGAAAAACGTTTCTTTAAGCGAAAGGGAAGCTTACGAAGGCGCCATGCTGATGAAAAAAGCCGGTTTGCTTACTAAAGCCAAAGAAAAACTAAGTCTGTTTAAAGCCGGGCGCTTAAAGCTGGAAGCCTCTATCAAAAAAGAAAATAGTAATGCCGAGTTTAATTTTCTCAGGCTCATCATACAAGAGCATGCTCCTAAAATTGTCAATTACCGGGATGACATAGAAACAGATATTTCAGCTATTCGTTCCAATTATAAAACGCTTCCACCCGTGGTACAGCAGGCTATCAGTGATTACAGTAAAAAATCAAAAGTTTTAAAACCTTTATAGCCGCAGCAGTTCATGAGTAAAAAAATTCTGGTTATTTATTATACGCAATCGGGGCAGTTGGAAGATATTCTTAACAACTTCACCGCACCATTAATTGAAGCGGGTAATACCGTTGAAAAAGTACGGGTTCATGTAGCTAATGATTATCCTTTCCCCTGGAACGGTAAAGCATTTTTTTCTGTAATGCCCGATTGTGTGCTGAGCGTACCAACCGAACTGGAATTTTTTCAGCTTAAAGAAACAAAGTACGATCTCATCATCCTGGGTTACCAGGCATGGTTCCTCTCTCCCGGCATTCCAACAAATTCAATTTTACATCATCCGGCGGTAAAAGCTGTTTTAAAAGATACGCCCGTTGTAACTATAACCGGTGCAAGGAACATGTGGATCAGTGCCATGGAGCGTATTAAAATAACATTAAAGACTACTGAAGCCAAATTAGTTGGCAGCATCGCGTTGGTTGATAAGCACCACAATTTCATCAGCTTTATTACTATCTTTTACTGGATGTTTAAAGGCAAGAAGGGTCGCTGGCTGGGCATCTTCCCTACTCCGGGCGTTGCTGAGGCAGATATTGCAAACACAAGCAATTACGGCAAAACTGTTCAAAAGTATTTAAGCGGACCAAGCTTTGAGGGTTTACAGGACGAACTGAAAGAACAAAAAGCCATTGAAGTAAAATATAACTTAATGTTTATAGAGTCTAAAGCAAGTAAGATATTTGCGATATGGGCAAACATTATTGTAAAAAAGAAAAAAAGGGGGCCTTGGCTTGTTGCATTCAAATATTATCTTTTAATTGCACTGTTTATAGCAGCACCGATAATACTAACTGTTGATTTTATTTTCTTCAAACCATTTTTATCGGGCCGCATAAAAAAACAGAAACTTAAATATTCAGGTATAAATTAATCCAAAGCACAGATGTCATTAAACGAGGTTTATATTACAAATACTTCTTCTTTTTTTCCAAACGACCCGGTTTCAAACGATGAAATGGAAGATTACCTGGGGTATATCAATGATGCACCATCAAGGAGTAAGGCCATTGTGTTGAGAAATAATGGTATTAAAAACAGGTTTTATGCCCTTACCAAAGCGGGAAAACCTACCCATACCAATGCTGAAATGACAGCAGAAGCTGTAAAAGCATTATTCAAAAATAATCCTGCCGATATTAAATCAGTAGAACTGCTAAGTACAGGAACCTCTACACCAGATCAGTTAATGCCTTCGCATGGCGTAATGGTGCATGGTCATTTACCTGAAACAAATCCAGTGGAAGTAGTTTCTCCAGCGGGTGTTTGCTGCGCCGGTATGCATGCTTTTAAATATGCTTATTTATCAACCAACGCGATGCTGCCAACTAATTTGGCTTCAGTAGTCTTTAATGTTATTTTAATACGCTCCATGGCACTGATCCACATGTTCCTTGCAC
>JBBKXU010000307.1:0-5229 GCA_037969645.1 Ferruginibacter sp.
TGCAGGGTTTCAATACCACGAATCACCAGCCAGCTATCGAAAGGTGCTAGTATGGCGCCGCTTGCATTTTGGATGAATTTTATTTTTTCGCCTATTTCTATTTCTTTGGCAACAACAAGTCCGGCTATTAAATCGCTGTGGCCACCCAAATATTTTGTTGCACTGTGAACTACCAGATCAGCTCCCAGCGTGAGAGGCTGTTGTAAGGCGGGTGATGCAAAAGTATTATCCACGCAAAGTAAACAGGCATTGGCTTTTGCGATTTTTGCAATGGCTTCAATATCGCTTACTTTTAAAGTTGGGTTCGTTGGCGTTTCTAACCAAATTAATTTTGTGTTAGGTGTTATGGCATTGAAAACATTGGCAGCATCTGTGGTGTCAACATAGTTTACGGTGATGCCGAATTTTTCATAGATGTGCGTAAAAAGACGAAATGCGCCGCCATAGATATCATCAACGGCTAAAATTTCATCTCCCGCTTTTAAAAGTTTTACAACAGCATCAATGGCGGCAAGTCCGCTGCCAAATGCAATGCCAACGGTTCCTTTTTCGAGTTTGGCGATGATGTCTTCCAAAGTTCCTCTTGTAGGATTATTGCTGCGGGCATAATCATAACCTCTGTTTACACCAGGAGCATCTTGCACGTAGGTACTGGTTTGATAAATAGGAACACTGATTGCTCCGGTTAATGGGTCTACTGGAATGCTGTGGATTAATTCTGTTGCGTTGCTCATCTTTGTTAAGTTTTAGATGTTGATGAATGATTGTTATACAGGTTCTGTACAATCACTTAACAAGTGAGCAACCTTATCGGAGGAGAATTTTGAATTGCCTGTCCTTTAGGGCAGGGGCATAAAAAAAGCTCATCCGACAAATCAGATGAGCTTTAAATATATTGAAGTATTTTTTTAAGCTTTGAATCTGACTTATCTGTCCCGAAATTAATCGAGATGGAATTGGCACCTTTCCATGAACTGAATCATGGTAGGTTGTCAAGGTTTCATCGGGCCATTACCCTCTACCTTTCTTGATAAGTGATATTAAAGAACTGACACAAAGATATGGGTGTAAATTCGAAACCGCCAAATAAAAATTCAAATAATATTTTTGATTGAACGTAGAATCCTTTGCAGTAAAGGGATTTAGGTGAAAATTATTTTACATTTTTCTTCATCCATTCTGCCTGGGAGATGGCCGAATGTTCGGAACTAACCTGCTCAGCTATCTTCCCCTGGCCTTTGATTATTGATTTTGTAACCAGACTGTGCTCTATAACTTCATCTTCTTTCATGCCCATCATTTTCATCATAGGAATAATTTTATCGCTACCAAAATGTTTAAATAATGGCTCGTCTAATGCACTGTAAACAATTACTTTTTCAGCATCCCAGTTTTTTATGAGCTCCAGTTCTTTGCTATGCAGGGGATAGTGTTCGGTAAAAACAGGTGTTTTGGTTTTAAGTAAACTTACATTCAGGTATCGGGCAATAACTATTCGTTCTTCATCAAGCTCTTGTTGCTTAAAACGCTCTTTAAAGAGCTTCATGGTTTCATCAAACCAGCAGATGAATAGATAATCGGGCTCTTGCTTGGCCAATGCAACAATGGCTTTGATTTTAGCTTCGGTGCTGGCAAAAGCACGGTCAGTAAAAATATGGTTATCGTCTTCTCCATCCTTCTTCCCAAATAAGTTAAATAACATACGTACAATTGAATCACAAATTTACATAACAAACCGCCTAGCAACAAATCAACATTTATTTTGTTTGTATCTTTAGTGTAAGTAATAAATATGGCGAAAGTAAAAAAAGCATCTTCTGAAGATATAATTGATAAAGAATTTATTGAAGTATTTGGCGCAAGAGAGCACAACCTTAAGAACATCGATATAAAAATACCCAAAAACAAATTAGTTGTTTTTACGGGAGTGAGCGGTAGCGGTAAATCATCGCTTGCCTTTGATACCATTTACAATGAGGGTCAGCGGCGTTACATGGAAAGCTTTAGTGCCTATGCACGCCAATTCGTGGGCGATATGGAGCGGCCTGATGTTGATAAGATCACTGGGTTATCACCTGTAATTTCCATTGAACAAAAAACAACCAATAAAAACCCACGCAGTACGGTTGGTACGGTTACGGAGATTTATGATTTTCTGCGTTTGCTATATGCAAGAGTGGGAGAGGCTTATAGCTACAACACTGGAAGAAAGATGGTGAAGTTTAGTGAAGAAGAAATTGTGAGCAACATTTTTGAAAAGTATGAAGGCAAGAAAATAAGTGTATTGGCGCCATTAGTAAGAGGAAGAAAAGGACATTATCGGGAACTGTTTGAAGACGTGCGTAAGAAAGGCTATTTAAAAGTGAGGGTTGATGGTGAAGTTTTGGATTTGAAGCCAAGGATGCAGGTTGATCGCTACAAAATACATGATATAGAAGTAGTGGTTGATAGATTGGCAGTTACTGATGATATGAAACTGAGGTTGAGCCAGAGTGTTCAAAGAACATTGCAACTGGGTAAAGACCTGATGTTTCTTTTGATTCACGACGACGATAAGGTTGTACAATACAGTAAGTTATTGATGTGTGTTGAAACTGGTATTAGTTATGAAGAACCATCGCCAAATGCTTTTTCATTTAATTCGCCGTATGGCGCCTGCCCTACCTGCAGAGGATTGGGAAATGTGTTTACTATTGATATGGAGGAAGTATTGCCTGATGACTCGATAAGTGTAACCGATGGCGGCATTGTCCCCTTAGGTGAGGAAAGAGACGCCAGCGTTTTTCAACAGGTTGTTGCATTTGCAAAAAAGAATAAAATCAATTTAAATAAGCCGGTAAAAGATTTGCCAAATGGGCAACTCGATTTGCTCTTGTACGGCGATAAGGAAATAAGTCCCGATCTGGAAATGGACATGAGTGATGATACAATTCCTGAAACTTATACCGGAAGTTACGAAGGTATAATTCCAATGCTGAAGCGCTGGTTCAGTTCGTCGAACAGTTCGGAAGGATTACGAAGCTGGGTTGAAAAATATATGACACTGGCGCCCTGTTCATCCTGCGAAGGCGCCAGGTTAAAAAAAGAAAGTCTTTGGTTTAAAATTGATAACAGAAATATTGCTGATTTAAGTAATCTGAATTTGGATAATCTGGCAGCATGGTTCGATGGATTGGAATTACGAATCAACGATAAACAAAATGCAATTGCCAAAGATGTTTTAAAAGAGATAAGAGAACGTCTGCAGTTCTTATTAGATGTAGGGTTAACCTATCTTTCTCTAAACAGACCTTCTAAAAGCCTTAGTGGTGGCGAATCGCAGCGGATAAGGCTTGCGACGCAGATTGGCTCCCAATTACAAGGCATTACCTATATTTTAGATGAACCCAGTATTGGTTTGCATCAACGGGATAATCAAAGACTTATTGCTGCTTTGCAGAATTTACGTGATATCGGCAACAGTGTTTTAGTTGTTGAGCATGACAAAGATATTATGCTGGCATCAGATTATTTAGTTGATATTGGCCCGAAGGCTGGTAAGCATGGTGGCGAAATTGTTGCCATTGGTACACCAAAGACAATTTTAGATTCTAATTCAGAGACAGCTCAATATTTACTGGGCACTAAAAGTATTGCCGTGCCAAAGGAGAGAAGAAAAGGTAACGGTAAGTTTATTGAACTGAAAGGCGTGAAAGGAAATAACCTTCAGGACGTAGATGTAAAATTTCCTTTGGGAAAATTAATATTGGTTACCGGCGTTAGTGGAAGCGGTAAATCAACTTTGGTAAATGAAACGCTGTATCCATTGCTGAGTAAATTCTGTTACAACTCTAAAGCGAATCCTTTAGAATATAAATCAATAAAAGGTTTGGAGCAGATTGATAAAGTGATAGAGATTGACCAAAGTCCTATTGGCCGCACACCAAGAAGTAACCCGGCAACGTACTGCGGGTTCTTCACCGATATAAGAACTCTATTTGCGTTGGTTCCCGAAGCCAAAATAAGAGGCTATAAAGCCGGACGTTTTTCTTTTAATGTTAAGAGCGGAAGATGTGAAGTTTGTCAAGGTGGCGGTATGCGTGTTATAGAAATGAATTTTTTACCCGATGTACATGTGCATTGTGAAAAATGTAATGGTAGGAGATACAATCGGGAGACATTGGAAATTCGCTACAAAGGAAAATCCATCAGTGATGTATTGGATATGACCGTTGATGAAGCTGTTGAATTTTTCCAGCTAGTGCCTTACATCTACCGAAAAATAAAAGTGTTGCAGGATGTTGGCTTGGGGTATATTACACTGGGCCAAAGTGCTGTAACCCTTAGTGGTGGTGAGGCACAGCGTGTTAAGCTTTCAACTGAGCTTGGTAAAAAAGATACCGGTAAAACATTCTACATACTGGATGAACCTACTACCGGGCTCCACTTTCAGGATATACAGCATTTGTTAGAAGTAATTAATAAATTAGTAGACAGAGGTAATACCGTTTTGGTAATTGAGCATAATATGGACGTAATTAAAGTAGCCGATCATATCATTGATATTGGCCCCGAGGGAGGGGATGGAGGAGGATTGGTTTTATTTGAAGGTGTTCCTGAGGATTTAATAAAAGTAAAGGAAAGCTTTACTGGAAAATATTTGCAGACTGAACTAAAATAAAAAATCCATCCCGCCAGAAGCGGGATGGATAATAAAATTAAGTGTAAAAAGATGTCAACGAAATTGAAAGTTGTGGTTTCAGAGGTTATCTTATAATATAAAAATATTTTTAGAGCTCCATTGGGGGTTAACTTCTATTGTATCTCAATACACTTAAAGATTTTTTATTTAAAAATTTGAATAGCAATCACCAGGCATACCGTAAAAATTATTACTGCTTTAAACGATCCCGGGTTTATTTGTAAATTATTACTCATCGTTTCTGTTTTTTATTAATATACAGTTGGACATTTTCTTTGCTTTGCAGCACGCTTGGCAAAAGAACTTTCGTAAATTTCTCCCATACGCACTCCAAATTTTAACACAACAGAAAAGTATGTATCTCCATTTTTAACATCGCCTCTTTGTGTGTCAGCTGGGTATCTTGTCATACCTGGATAGATTATGCCAATTGCTTTATCGGATAATTTGTAAGCCAGTGCAGCATCGCCGGCAGATAAATACTTAGCGTAGTTATTGGGATCAATATACCTTGTACTTACATCATCTATATAATCAGTAAATGTTTT
>JBBKXU010000308.1:0-16540 GCA_037969645.1 Ferruginibacter sp.
GCTCAATGGCAGCAACGCTACCGCCCATGGCATCAATTTTTTCAATCAGTTTTAAGGCAGCGGTTTCTACTTCAGCAGTTAAGGCTTCAATGAAATAACTGCCCGCCAATGGATCAACCGTATCTGGTGCGCCGCTTTCAAAAGCTACAATTTGTTGGGTGCGTAAGGCAATGGCAGCGGCTTCTTCAGTTGGTAAACTAAGCGCTTCATCAAAACCATTGGTATGTAAAGATTGAGTGCCTCCTAATACAGCCGCTAAGGTTTGTACTGTAACCCGGCTGATGTTATTATAAGGTTGCTGTGCGGTTAAGGTACTGCCGCCCGTTTGGGTATGAAAACGCAGCATCATGGCTTTAGGGTCGGTAGCGCCTAAATCTTTCATTATTTTGGCCCACATGCGTCTTGCTGCTCTGAATTTGGCAATCTCTTCAAACAGGTTATTATGGGCATTAAAGAAGAAGGAGAGCCGCTTGCCGAAAACGTTGATATCCAATCCTTTTTGAATGGCAGCCTGAACATAAGCTTTACCATTGCTCAACGTGAAAGCGATCTCCTGAACCGCCGTACTTCCTGCTTCACGTATATGATAACCTGAGATGGAAATAGTATTCCATTTGGGCACTTCCTTAGCGCACCATTCAAAAATATCAGTAATGATTCGCATGGATGCTTTGGGAGGGTAGATATAAGTTCCCCGGGCTGCGTACTCTTTTAAAATATCGTTTTGTATGGTGCCCGAAATCATTTTAAGATCTACTCCCTGCTTTTTGGCAAGGGCTATATAAAATGCAAGCAAGATGAATCCGCTGGCGTTTATGGTCATGGAACTGGTTACTTCATCAAGTTTGATGCCATCAAATAGGGTTTCAATATCTTCTAAACTATCTATAGCAACGCCTGTTTTGCCTACTTCGCCATCTGCTAAAGGATGATCGCTGTCGTACCCAATTTGTGTTGGCAAATCAAACGCAACACTTAATCCACTTACGCCCTGGCTTAACAGGTAGTGATATCGCTGGTTACTTTCTTCGGCGGTTGAAAAACCGGCATATTGCCGCATCGTCCACAAACGGCCACGGTACATATTGGGCTGCACTCCACGGGTAAAGGGGAACTCGCCGGGCGCTTCGGTATTGTTTACGGGTTGATCATAAAGCTCTTTTATCTCAATCCCTGAATCTGTAAATAACTTTTTATCTGTTGCCATAATTTTATAATAATCGCTTTGCCTCAAACTGCAGGGCGCTTAACACTTTCACACTCAAATCTGATTCGGTGCTTGATACGTATTCCAATATGCGTTTGCTGAGCTCGATACCGTTGCCTTCGGAAGGCAGCGTGGCTGCAAGCTGATTGATGATAAAAGTGTTTTGGTCTTTTAAATTGCCAATAGCTTTCCACATTTTTGGGTCGATGTATATCTGCTGGGTAACATTATAATCGTATTCAGTTCTCAATGATTCAAGCAAAGTCAGTTGCAGTTGCACAACTGTCAAACCCGAAGCTGGTGTACGTGAAATAAGGTTTGTTAAAGCAGACCTTTCGGCATACAATGTAAAACGCTCCAATGCTTGCAGCTTTAGCTTAATAATTTCGTTGTTGATGCCTAGCCGTTCTGTAATATTGTCTTTCATGCCTTTAAACTCGGCCAACAACCATGCAATGGCTATAAAGAACATAAAAATGGCACCAAGAATGATATTTTGTACCGCAGGCGCAGATAATTCCATAGACAAATAATTTAGGGCAAAATTAAGGGTTTTAGAAAATGGAACGCAGATTACGCTGATAAAACGGATTAAAGTTGATTTTTTTTCGCTTAAACAAAATTCGTTCTTATCTGTTCAATCCGTGCAATCAGTGTTCCATCACTTTTGTCGTATTTCGTAATCGCAAATTATTTTATTTATTTAATTTTGTACAAAGAATTAAGTTATGGAAACTACAACAGCAATACCGGTTACATTAACCCAATCGGCCAAAGATGAAATTAAAAGGCTGATGAATGAAGCAGGATTTGATACCAAACAATCTTTACGCATTGGTGTAAAAGGTGGGGGCTGCAGCGGTATGACTTATATTCTGGGATTTGATACAAAATCTGAAAAAGACGAACAGTTTGAGATAGATGGCATCTCCACCATCATGGAAAAATCGCACGGTATTTACTTAATGGGTATGGAAGTTGACTGGCAAGGTGGATTGAACAGCCGTGGCTTTACTTTTAACAACCCCAATGCCAGTAAGACCTGTGGCTGCGGTACAAGCTTTGCAGTTTAACGATTTTCTGATACAAGTTTGAATTAAGAATTGTATTTTTAACCTATGGCAAAGTTTATTGATTTCAGGAGAAAGGCTCTTAATTCAGCAGAGACTCCTACAAAAAAGACGCTACTTTATTTTACAGTAGTTTATTTGTTTGGAATGACCTGCCTGGTTTTAGCAAAGACAGATTTGTTTACTCAAAACTTCTTTGAAGATAGGAGCCCGATACTTTATTTATTAGTCCTGATTTCAACTATTCATATTGCCCAAGTTTATAGAAACTATTACAGAAATCGGAGTTGATGATTTGTCTAATCTGAAAAAAATATTCGACTTGCATTCAATACAGGTCGGTTGAAAAAGGTGTAAAATGCTGCAATTTCGGCAGGTTTTTTATCTTGATGACCTGTTGGGTTTTACTTATCTGCTTACCAGTATCATATCGCTCAATTTTCTCTATCCTTAATCCGGTTGATAAATTAAAATCGCTTGAATTTAAAATCCCTTGCCCATCGGAATATGTTTCCGTAAATCCAATCAATTCAAAATTGCCGTTTTGATAACGGAATTTATACTCGTAGTGTCCTCGCAGTAATTCAGTATTTAAGGACAATACGCCTGATTTAATGGTTACCTCATTAAAACTTGTTCCGTTTGAATATCCTTCTTTTCCATTGGGAGATTCTACTTCAATGGCAGAATCTGATTGCAAGTGCAATTTGTATGTGCTGTCAGAGACAGCAAAAAATACCTGCAGCTGATAAGGCTTTGTGTCATCTAATGTGTCTTGTAATACTGCGACTGAATCGGGCAGGTTGTCGTTGTTTAAATCTCCGGAGGCGGTTGAGATAAGAACATCAAATTTGCCGGTAGCCTTATTGTCTTGAGCATATATCGCCAAGGGAAAAAAGATGGCGATACAAATAAGAAAATATTTTTGGCTGAACATTGAACGCAGATAAAATTGTAATCACAAATATACAAAGGTTATCAGTTGAATTAATACGAAAGAGCCCCGCAATAGCGGGGCTCTTTATCTGTATAACTTAGGTTGTAAATTATTTCTTTTTCTCCTCCTTTGTATCTGCTGCACCTAATGGTTTGTTTTTTGCAAAGTCAACCAAAATTGGAGCTCCCACAAATATAGAAGAGTAGGTACCGGTTACCACACCAATCAACATGGCAAATGAGAAACCACGTGTTACCTCACCACCAAAGATGAACAAAATCAACAGAGTTAAGAATACTGTTAATGAAGTCATGATGGTACGGCTTAACGTATCATTTACCGCACGGTTGATGATATGTGTTTTGGTAGCGCCTTTCATATCACGGCTGTATTCACGAATACGGTCAAATACAATTACCGTATCATTCATACTAAAACCAATTACGGTTAATATAGCCGCAATAAAGTGCTGATCAATCTCCAGCGGGAACGGTACAATATCCTTAAAGAAGGAGAATACCGCCAGCGTTACAAATACGTCATGCAACAGTGTAAAGATGGTTCCTACAGAATATCTCCAATCACGGAAACGAATAAAGATGTACAAGAAGATAATCAACATGGCAAAAATAGTTGCTTTTACAGCACCACGTTTTAAGTCATCCGATATACTTGGCTGCACGGTTGAGTAAGCCTGAACATTGTTTTTACTAAACTGCTCGTAAGTAGTATTTTCAGGTAACACTTTCTTCAAACCCATAAACAGCCTGGTTTTTACAGCGCTGTCTGCATTGTCTACTCCCTTTAAATAAGCAGTTGTAATGTTAAGGTGTTTGTTGTCGCCAACTGTTTTAATGGTAACGTTATCACCTTCTAATGACTTTTTAAGGTCATTACGAATTTCATCATTTTTAACAGCTTTGTCAAATTGAACAGTGTAACTACGTCCTCCTTTAAATTCCACACCAAGATGGAAACCATTAAAGAAAGCAATGATACCCGCTAAAAATACGATAGCCGAAACAACGTATGCATATTTTCTCAGCTCAATAAA
This sequence comes from Ferruginibacter sp., assembly GCA_037969645.1. Classification (GTDB taxonomy): domain Bacteria; phylum Bacteroidota; class Bacteroidia; order Chitinophagales; family Chitinophagaceae; genus Ferruginibacter. The sequence goes on from JBBKXU010000308.1 coordinate 4,269, forward strand.
CTTATAATTGGCGTGTTTGAAAATTCTTTTAGAAATACCAGTGAAATAATTAAAGTGACGGTTTTTGTTTGTCCAAACTTCAGTAATTAATCTAGATACCAAAATTCCACAGAACAAAGAAAGTAACAAACCGATTATTTGCGTGGTAGCAAAGCCCAATACAGGACCTAAACCAAAATAGAATAAGATAACCGCAGTTAACAATGATGTTACGTGAGCATCAATTACCGGAGCAAGGGAACGCTTGTAACCGTCGTTAACGGCAAGCGGGTACGATTTTCCTTTCATCAACTCCTCCTTAATACGCTCAAATATAATTACGTTGGTATCTACCGCCATACCAATGGTTAAAACTAAACCAGCAATACCAGCAGCGGTTAAAGTAAATTTCAGGGCAATTAATACACCAATAGTAAATAACAGGTTTAAAATTAAAGCGATGTTGGCAACCCAACCTCCGTTATTGTAATAAACCAGCATTAAGATGAATATTACCAAGAAAGCAATACCAAATGCCATGGCACCACCTTTTACCGAAGCCTCACCTAGTGTAGGACCTACAACCTGCTGTGCAACTATTTTAGCAGGTGCATCCAGTTTACCAGACTGCAACAGATTTGATAAATCCTGTGCCTCCTGAACAGTGAATTGACCTGAAATTTCGGTACTACCACCTTCTATTGCATTAATAACATTTGGAGCAGAATAAACTATATCATCTAATGAAATTGCCACAGGGCGTCCAACATTTTTTCCGGTTAACCTTGCCCAGCCTTTAGAACCCATGCTGGTCATTTCCATTTTAATAGATGGTTTTCCTTTCTCATCAAAGCCCTGAAAAGCCTTACTTACGGCATCACCTTCAAGTGGCGCTTTATCGCTACCTAATAATGTTTTAACGGCATATAATCTGAAAAAGCGCTGCGTTCCTTTGGCCGCTTTTTCTTCGGTACCCAGTAAAAATTTAGCATCGGCAGGCAGTGCATTTCTTACTACGTCATTATTCATGTATTGGTTAAAAAGCCCGGTATCCTGCAAAGCAATCGTGCCAATATGGGCATAATAATAAGGTTGCCCTGTTTTAGGATCTGTTTCGGGGTTTTGCGGCGCAATAACTTTGAAGAATGGGTTTACATTCTCCAGCAGTTTAAGTGAATCCACTATTCCGGAACTATCTACTCCGTTAAGATAATTTTGCAAATTTTCGTCAGCAATCTTTAAAGAAGCGGCCAGGTCGTCAATTCGGTACACTTCCCAAAACTGCAGCTTGGCCGAAGCCTGTAACTGATTACGAACACGTTCGATATCGGTTACACCCGCCAGTTCTACGTTAATAATTCCTTTATTTTCGTCGAAATTAATATTGGGCTGTGCCACACCGAATTTATCAATACGGCGAACTAAAATTTTATGAGTTTCCTTAATGGCGCCCGATGCAACGTTGCGGAGCTTTTCGGTTACAGTAGCATCGTTGTCGTTAGGTTTAACGTCTCTTTCGGCACCGGCAAAAATACCGGCTAGTTTACCAGGTCCGTTTTGCTTTATATACGCTTCTGTAAAAAGGTTTACAAAATTAGCATCACTGCTTTCCTTTTGCTTATTAGCCATGGTAATGGCGTTTAGCAAAGCAGGGTCTTTAGGATTATTGCTGAGCGATTTTAACAGGTCGGCCAGGCTCACATCAAGTGTAACGCTGATACCACCCTGCAAATCTAAACCAAGGTTTAATTCATAGGCTTTACACTTCTGGTACGTGGTTCCAATAAGGGGATAAATCGCCTTGTCGGCAGTACTGTCAAGGATTCTTTTCGTTCTGAATTCGATTGCAGCAGTTTTTGCATCACCGGTTAACTCAGGGTTGGCCTTGTTAACAATTTTGGTTGCACTTGCAGTTACAGAGTTCTCGTAATTACGCACCACCCAGGTATAAGATAATTCCCAAAGTGATATAACAAGTAAGGCAATTGTAAAAAACCAAACTAAACCTTTTAGTTTCATAATAATAGTCGTTTTAGTAGCTTCTTTGTTGAATTTTTAGAAGTGTGCAAAGATAGGGGAAACGCCTTTAATTTAAATAATGTGTAATTTTTGAATATTATATTGAAAACAGGTATAAGTTATTAAAAAATAATACCATGCACAATTAGTTAATTTGAATTGGTTATTTTTGCCCGCAAACAAATAATAAATGATGCAATTATCGTCGCTGCTGCAAAAATTTAGTGAACCCGAAACTTTAAAAATGGCTAAGCTTGGGCGTGAATTGAGAGCCCAGGGGCACGATATTACGGATTTGAGTTTAGGAGAACCTGATTTTGATACCCCCGAACATATTAAAGCAGCAGCAAAAAAAGCAATAGATGATAATTACAGCCATTATACGCCTGTTGCCGGATACCTTGACCTGAGGGAAGCCGTTTGCTTTAAATTGAAAAGAGATAATAATCTGGACTATACACCCGACCAGATTGTGGTGAGTACAGGTGCCAAGCAAAGTATTGCCAATACGGTAATGAGTATTGTGGATGATGGCGACGAAGTGATTATTCCAACGCCGTTTTGGGTTACTTATTCCGAAATTGTGCGGATGACTGGTGGCGTGGTAAAGTCAGTGAATACTGCTATGGAAAATGGCTATAAAATTACGCCTGCCGAATTGGAAGCTGCGATAACCCCAAAGAGTAAACTGTTTATGTTTTCATCGCCTTGCAATCCAAGTGGCGCTGTGTATTCAAGGGATGAATTGACCGCATTAGCTGAAGTGTTTAGAAAACATCCTCAGGTTTTTATCATGAGTGATGAGATTTATGAATACACTAATTACGTGGGCAGCCATGAAAGTATTGCCCAATTCGACTTTTTAAAAGACAGAGTAGTGTTGATTAATGGTTTAAGTAAGGGCTATGCCATGACTGGCTGGCGCTTAGGTTATATTGCCGCCCATGCAACCGTTGCTAAAGCCTGCGAAAAAATACAAGGGCAAATTACCAGCGGTACTAATGCAGTTACACAAAGAGCCGCCATTACGGCTTTAACCGGCGATATGAAACCGACTGCTTTTATGGTGGAGGAATTTACCAAACGTCGTAAACGTGTTATGGAATTGCTGGCAACCATGCCAGGCGTTGTATGCAGCGAACCGGAAGGTGCGTTTTATGTTTTTCCGCAGGTAAACCAATTGTTTGGTAAAGCTGATGCAGAAGATAAAATTGAAAATGCCGATGACCTTTGTATGTACTTATTGAATAAGGCGCACGTTTCAACTGTTACTGGCGCAGCTTTTGGAGAGCCAAATTGCATCCGCATTTCGTTTGCCAACAGTATGGATAATATTGAAAAGGGTTTTGGAAAAATAAAAGAAGCGCTTGCTAGATTGAAGTAGATTTTATTGAGTCGAAACGCTTTCTGTGAGTTGCCTCTTACAAAGCGTAATCTTCAATCAACAAACAAATTCTCATCAGCAACTGATCTGTATATGCTCCAATTTTTTTATTTGCGGCCTTAGAAATCTGGTACAAATTTCGTTCGGTAGCCAGTATCGGTATCTCGGCTTCTTTTCTGGGAATTTCACGGCTCCAGGTGTTGTAGTATCTGATGTTGTCAATTTTTCGGCCGTTTGCAAATAAAAACTGTGTTTCGTCAGATGAAAAAATAGCCCTGTCGGCGGCTGTGGCCGTTGCTATCCCATAATTTGATTTGTCGTAGATAATTTGTGTTGGGATGTTTGTGGTTGTGTAATTTTGATAAACAGCAATCAGCCCTATCTTAACGCCGTCTTGCATAATAACCCTGTCGTTGATTATGCTTACGGGTTTAGTTCTGTCACGCTTTACCTGCTCATTAAAATAACGGGTTTCGTCAAGGTGGTTTTGAAAGGATTTAATTTTTGCAGTAAGCGCCGGGCCGCCATAATAATTTGCAATAAACTTTGCTACATGTTTCTTACTCAACTCGTTTTTATTAATCAGATTATAGTCAGCGATGATTTTAGACAGTACTATAGGGAAGGCCTCTTCTTCAATGTAAATGGCAAAAGTATCTGCGGTGGGCGGAAAAGTTAATTCATAATAATAAAATGGCTCTAACTCGGCAACCGGCGCATTGAATTTAATTAATTCGGCCTTAATTAAAACATAGTCATTAAAGCTGTACACTTCCATATTATAGCGTTGCGGAGAACTGCTGAACCATTTTGCATATAGGGCAACTGGCTTATTGTTGATAAAAATAACAGAGTCGTTTATTCTTACATCCTGAGCAAGTAAAGTGGTAGTTGTAAAGATTGCCAACAGAGCAGGTATAATTTTTTTCATAAAATTGAAAATTGTTTGGCTGTTGAATAAATGCTTAACCAAATTTAAGTTTTATTAAAATGAATTGCAAATTTCTACAATACGGATTAACAGCATTTTAAGCAGAGAAATGTTAAAAGTGTACCGTAGAAAAGTTATAGAGTCAGCAGCGATTACTGCGAAAGGAAGCATTATTCAAACAGTTCCAGTTTGTTTTTTGGCCTGCGGTTATCGAGCCATTTAAAGCCTTTTAATTCTTTTTTATCGGCAGGGATATCTTTCATTGGGTAAAGTGTACCATCAACATTATTCATGAATTTTACTTTGTTCAGTTCCTTCTTCACAAAATAAATATCTATCTCATCGCCGCTGCTCCTGTTCATGCCAACATAGGCACTGTCATCATCCTGCGGATAAAAAATGCTTTCTGCAGGACTGCCTTTTACTTTTACATAGTCAATAGCGCCATCAACAAAATAGCCATTGAGTGTTCGCCCGGCAACTTGGTTAAACATGCCTTCTTTTGTTTTATTAATGATTGCGCCGTTATTAAAAACATACAGCCGTTTTGGTTTTTGGTTTTGGGTGTACATGTATAAAGTGTCGCCGGTTATTTGTGATTGGTTATTCCATACAACCGGTTCGCCAAACAGCTTAAAAGTGGAGTCGGAAGTAGAGTAGTGGAGGCTGTCGCTTACGGCCTGCAGCGAATCGTTGAAAATACGGACGTTGTGAAAACCAAGAAAATACCGGATGGATGTATCAGCGTTATTTGTATTCACAACCAGCGTTGTTTTTAAAGTATCAGTTTGGGTTACCATTTTTCTCTCCAGACTGTCGTATTTGCGTAGCCCCGAAAAAAGTGTGTCAGCAGCAACGTAGGTACTGTCACCATCCTTCCATAAAATCATTACGGGTTTACGGGTTGCTAAAAAAGAATTCAATTTGGTGTCGGCAAAAACCTGACCGGCAAGTACGGTTACTTGATTCACGCTGTCAACCAATTTTGCATTGCCTTCCATTTGCAGAATACCGCTGGTTTTGTCGTAGGCCATTTTATCAGCAACACCGCTTCGGGTGCTGTCGCTGAAAGAACTGCGGTCATAAAAAATGGCTTCGCCGGTTCCTAAATTATAAGTGCCCGAGTTTGTGATGATAACGCTTCCATCTTTACCAACTATTCTTGTTTTGGCTATAAAAGTGGCAATATTCGTTTTAAGATTATAGACCAAACTGTCGGTCCAGATATCCCGATCGGGATCTTTAAGATGTACATTATTTTTAAAATAAACATCTTTAGTATCGGCATAATAAACGCCGTTTTGGCTGGTTAAAACTGTTTTATCGTTTGTAATACGACCACCGCCTTTGTAAGTGGCTATGCCTGTTCGTAGATTATATTCCAGATCATCTGTAAACAGCGTTCCTTTTTTATCGGTAAGCTTTACATTCTTTTTTAAATATGCAATGCGATCGGCGCCCACATAGCGCAGGCTTTGTGCATAGGTATGAATGCTGTCGTTATCGTTAATGTGAATTTTACCATAAGCTTCCACAATATTTGTGCTGCGGTTGATGGTGGCGCTGTCGCAATAGAATGTGGTAAGGCCTTCTTTAATAATCACGTCGCCGGCAATGGTTTCTAATGAAGTAGCAGTATCAATAGAAATAAGGCGCATGCTTTTGCCTTGTATTATTCTTATAGACCTGATAGTATCTGATGAAGCAGTACTACCGATTATTTGTTGTGCAGAAAGTTCAGAGCTGCAGATAAGTAAAAAGAGAATCAGGAATTTGCTGATGGTAAATTTCAATCGCAAGGTTTCTGTTTTATGTTCGGCCTGTAAGTTGAGGTTTTTTATTTATAACAGAATCATAAAGTTATTGCTTTAAATACGGCGCATTCACCGTATCGGGCAATGGTATGGTTAAACCCGGATTGCTGTTCTTTCTGCCAAATACCGAAATGTTGATATACCTTTTGGGATTTGTCTTTAAATCATCAATCAACAGGTTAAGTTTATTGGCGGTAGCCGAAAGATTGTTATACAATTTGGTATCGTTCAATAATAAACCGGCTGTGCCGTCTTTGCTGTCCAGTTTGCCAACAGCTGCTTTTAAACTGCCGATGGTTTCATTTAATGTATTAAGTGTTTGCTGTATATCCAATTGAGAAAGATTAGTAGCTGTTTTATCCAGATTGTTTACCAGGCTGGTAATCTTACCGCTGTTTTTATCAAGATTGCCGGTAAAAGAATTTAAATTACTTAAAGTGCCGGCCAGTGCTCCTGTTTGCGTATTTAACAAAACCTGCAGTGATGCAGATGCTCCAATTAGATTAGCCGTAGTTTGATTTAAATTGGCCAGTGTTGCATGTAAATTATTTTTTGCTGAGGGGTCTAAAATTTTGTTAACACTCATCAGCACCGAATCTATTGAAGTAACAGCCTTTGTAACCTGGTAAAGTACCGGGTTTACTTTGCTAAGCACTTCGTTAAAGATACCCGTGGTTGCTTCGGTTGCAATTGTGTCGTTTGCAGGAAGATATTCCTTTGCATCGCCCAGATTAATTTCTATGCTGATGGTACCAAGCAAAGATGGCTTTATAATGGCGATTGAGTTTACCGGAATATTTACATCCTTGGTCATGGTAATATTTACCAATATCTCCTTCATGTTTTTATCTGTAGTAAGGCTAAAAACATTTCCTACCTGCAGGCCGTTTATCATTACAGGGTTTGATGCTGCAAGGCCCTGCACATTGGTATATTTTGCGTAGAGCGTATTGCTTTTGCCAAAAAAAGTCTTTCCTTTTAAAAAATTGAAACCCAATACCAATAAAACAATGGCAATGGCAGTGAGGGCTCCTATTTTGGTTTCGTTTGAAATTTTCATTGTAGGTATTATCGCTGTATCTTTTTATAACACAGCTGCAGGTAATTTAGTACTAATTTTTTAATTCGAATCTTACCGAGGCGTTATTTTTTAAATCGGCCGATAAACGTACCTCATGCCTGGTGGTGCCGTCTGTAATAATCATTAAAGCCGTATTTGGCGGAATACTTCCTAAATTATCAGCAAATAAAACCAGTTCATTTGTTTTACCCGGCACAATATTCAGCGTAAATGAATGTGCATTTGCTGTTAAAGACTTCTTATCTACAACCAGTGTTTTATTAAAAAAAACAGATACTATGTCATTATCAATGTCGCCGTCATCATATAAATCAACCTTTACTTTATTGTTTTTAACCTGAATCGTCTTTGTATCTTTAGTTGCCCTTTTTTCAAAAACGGCATTTTGTTGAACAGGTTTATTATCGTTTGTTGCCGTTGTCTGACTATTATTATTAGCTCCCTCAATCTGTGCTTTATAGCGCTTTACAGCTTTAGTAATGGCAACTGCAAGTTCCTGCTGTCCTGCTTCGCTGTTGATATAGCGTTCATCTTCGGGGTTATTTATAAAACCGGTTTCAATCAGTATAGCAGGCATATTGGTTGCCTGCAAAACCCAAATGCCTACCTGGCGCTGGTTTACGCCTAATGCCGGCCGGCCGGTAACTTCTACTTCTTCATTAACCAATGTTGCCAGACGATCGCTTCTTTCCTGAAATCTTTTAGCGTAAATGGCGGCAATTATTTTTCCTTCGGGACTGTTAAAATCAAACGTATTTTCCACCGAATCAACCCCACCCGCTTCTATATCAAAATTTTCATCACCATCCATAATGGCTTTTAATTTATCACTGGTTTTATGTGCGGCAAATATCCATACACTGGTACCACTACGGGTTAGAGGCCTTTTAAAATATTCATAAACGGGTTCTTCTACCTCATAAGAAGTTTTAACTCTTTTTCTGCTTTTTCCTTTGCCGGTATAGGAGGTTTTGTATCGGGTAACTGTTCTGGTGCCTACCTGCCGTTTATCTTTTTTTAACGGTCCGCTATCGGCATGAATGCATAAAAACAAATCGCCTTTGAATTCATTGGCAATTTTTGCTTTTTCAGTGGGCGATTGATAAATGTCAGTAGTGCGGGTTGGCACTATATTAACGCCGGGCAATTGTTTTTTTAACTCATCAACTAATTTTAAGGAAATGGCAAGTGTAACATCTTTTTCCATCGAGCCCAGAGAATTTTCGTACTGACCTACAGCGCCGGGGTCTCTGCTGCCACCATGTCCGGCATCAACAACAATTGTTTTAATAAATTTTGGACCCTGGGCAATTAAATCACTTAATATTAACAAATGCAAAGCAGCAAACAGAAATAAAAAAGGCACTTTGTTCCTTAGCATATTCAACTCGGTTTATTCGGGGTTAGTAATTAATCAACTATTCACATTTCTATTCTGTTATAATGGCTATTTTTGCCAATCTTAACTATGAATCAACTCAACAAAGGTAAGGCAAAATATATATTGGTACAGGCATTGCTGATGCTGTTGTTCATCATAACGTTGAATTGCAGTGCCAGTGGTTTTAACAGAGTTGACTTTCACAGTTTTTTAACTACTGATACCGTTCCTGTTAATAAACTCGGTCTCTCAAATGAGAAAAGTATAAGTCAAAACGAACCGCTGTCCACAAAAAAAACTGCAGATACCAACATCGTTGTTAAGGTAGATACTTTTTCAATTCCTACTTCGAAAGATGCTTTAGATGCACCGGTTGTTTATCATGCCGATGATTCGATGGTGATGGATATTCCTTCAAAAAAAATAATTCTTTATGGAAAAGAAACTTTCGTCAAATATCAGGGCAACGAACTTTTTTCGCCACGGATAGAATTTAATCAGGGAACTAACGAGGTCAGCGCATACTTCATAAAAGACAGCACCGGAAAAGTTATTGCTTATCCCCGGTTTATACAAGATGACTTAGTAACACAAAGTGATTCCATCAGATTTAATATGAAAAGTGGAAAGGGAATTACAAAAGGTACCTATACACAACAAGGAGAAATTTTTGTGTATAGTAAGGTGATGAAAAAAACTGATCCCGATATTTTTTATGCAGAGTTCGCCAGATTCACCACCTGTAATTTAGATACACCGCATTTTTCTTTTGTAAGTAAGAAAATAAAATTCATCAACAAAAAAATGGCCATCACTGGACCTGTGCACCCCGAGTTTGAATCGGTACCAGTGCCCGTTTATTTGCCATTCGGAATTTTTCCTTTAAAACAAGGAAGACGTTCCGGAATTCTGGCGCCAACATTTAACGCCAACGAACAACTTGGTTTAGCATTGGAGGGGTTGGGTTATTATAAGGTATTAAGCGATAATTGGGATGTTGTGCTACGGGGTACCATTTATTCTTACGGTGGCTGGACGGCGGCTGTAAGCCCCAGGTATTTTAAACGTTATCGTTACCAGGGAAATTTATCGGTGGACGTACAACATTTTAGGGATCTTGATAAATCGGGCGCCAGAGGTTTTAATGTACGCTGGAGCCATACTACCGACACGAAAGCCCGTCCTGGTGTTAGTTTTAATGCCAGTTTAAATGCGGGTAGCTCAGGGTTTTATTCGGCTATACCTAACCGGCCTACTGCCAATTTTCAAAACCAATTACAATCAACCGTTTCCTATTCAAAAGTGTGGAAGGATAAACCATACAATATAAATATTCAGGGTAATCACAATCAAAATGCAAACACCAAGCAGATCAATATTAATTTACCCGATATAGGATTTAATGTAAACACGCTGTATCCCTTGCGCCGCAAAGAAGTAATCGGACAATATAAGTGGTACGAAAATTTAGGTGTTGCCTTAAACAGTAATGTTCGCAGTCTTTCTTCTTTTTATGATACGTCAGGCAGTTTCTTTAATGAGTTTGCGAAAAACTATAAATGGGGAGCAAGTCATAATGTCCCCATCACTTTATCATTGCCGCAGGTAGGTGCTTTTCAGTTTGCTCCTAATATTTCATACCAGGAAAAATGGTACCAGGAAACTTTCCGGCGCAGCTGGGACAGTGCCAATAAAAAACTCGACACAGGTATAAACAGAGGCTTTTATGCTGCCCGTGAAATGAGTTTTGGCATGGGCGTTAGTACCCGGGTATTTGGTATGTTTACTTTTAAAAAGAACAGTAAAGTGCAAGCCATACGACACGAAATACGTCCTTCTTTAGCAGCCAGTTATAAGCCTGATATGAATAGCCATTTATGGTATACAACACAAGTTGATACGGCAGGAAACAAAGGTAGATATACCATTCATGAACGCAGCGTTTTTGGCAGTTTTGGCGAAGGTAGGTTTGGCGGACTGAGTTTTGGTATTGACAATAATTTACAAATGAAAGTGCGTAACCGAAAAGATACCGGCGATGCTGCTTTCAAAAAAATAACGTTGATAGATGGGTTTAGTATCAACAGTGGGTACAATTTTTTACAGGATTCGTTTAAGCTAAGTCCATTCAGTCTGAACCTGCGAACAAATCTTTTCGACAAAATAAGTATTTCAGCCGGTGCTGTTTTGATGCCTTATTTAACAAACAGTACAGGTGATTTTATTAACAAGCTGGTTTGGAATGAAAAAGTTGCTTTAGGAAAACTAACCAGTGCTAATATCGCAGTGCAGGGCCAGTTTCATGGCGGCGATAAGAATGAACAACTTCCGGTAAATAATAATATGCAAACAAGCCAGCTTAATCCAATTACCGGTATGCCCTTAAATGAATACCAGCAGGAAGCTGCTTACATAAGAAACAATCCCGGCGAGTTTGCAAACTTTAATATTCCATGGAGTGTGAGTCTGTCATATTCTTTTGGTTATAACCGTATTCCAAACGGATTTGGTACCGGCTATAAAGGCTCAATTAATCAAAGTGTAAACTGGCAGGGCACTTTAAACCTTACCCCCAAGTGGCAGCTGGGTATGAATGGCTCTTACAATATCACTCAAAAAGATCTGGGCATGATAAGCATGTACCTGACCAGAGAAATGCATTGCTGGCAAATGTCAATTAACGTCTCTCCGGTAGGAGCTCAACGCTCATTTAATATAAGCATCAGTCCCAAATCTGGTTTGCTGAGGGATTTGAAAATTAACCGTACCCGGTATTTTTATGATTTATAAATTAAGAAGAAGATAAGTCTTAAACTTCCTTCACATATTTTTCCAGCATCATTGTACGCACTTTATCTTTTAATTCTGAAACGTTAATATCGGCTGAAGAAACCGGAGGTAAAAAATACATTTTCAACTTAATAGGGAGCAAATAGAATTTTTTATTAATGGGCATGGCTTTTTTTGTGCCAATAATAACGCATGGAATAATGTCTTTTTTGGCACTGGTGGCCAATTTGAATGCGCCATCATAAAAGACTTTCATGTGCTCGGTAGTGCGGTTTCTGGCTCCTTCGGGATAAATGCACATGTGCATTCCCATGGCAAGCACTTTTTTCATAGCGTCAAAACTTTTACTGCGACTTCTTTCATTTTTGCGGTCGACCAAAATTGAACCCTTTTTATAAAATGAACCAAACAAAGGGATTTTTGCAAACGAAGCTTTAGCAATAGTTTTATTTGCGCCGGGCACGTAAGGTGCCGACAGTGGTACATCCAGCAATGCGTTGTGATTATATACGATGACATACGCCTGGCCTTTTTTGAAATTTTCTTTGCCACTAACCTTTACCGGGCAACCAATTAAAAACAGCCACACGTTCATCCATATTTTTGAAACTGTAATAAAGTACCGCTGTCCTTTCGGGTCAGCCATCAGGTTAGCAACCATAGATGGCAGAAAAATAATGAGGAATGTAAATAAGAAGGTTACCAGTCCCCACAATGCCCAGATTCTTCCAAAAATATTTTTAATGATTTTCATGTTCCTTGTTCCTTTTTATGGCGTCAATAATTTCCAGTCTATTGGTTCTATGCCTTGTTTTGTTAAAATTTCATTGGTTTTTGAAAAATGTTTACACCCGTAAAACCCTTTATCAGCCGAGAAAGGAGAGGGGTGTGCT
>JBBKXU010000309.1:0-2748 GCA_037969645.1 Ferruginibacter sp.
ACCGGTATTTCGCACACGCACAATGGAATAGAAAACATTGCCTACATGTCGGTGAATTATCAATCAGATTTTATTGCACATTTTCATTGCTCCTGGACATCACCCGTAAAAGTGCGTCAAACTTTAATTGGAGGAGATAAGAAGATGATCGTTTTCAACGACCTGGAACCTTCAGAAAAAGTAAGGATCTATGATACTGGGTTTGATCATAAAACAGAGGAAGACAGAACGAAGATCATGGTTGATTACAGGACTGGAGATGTTTACATACCCAAAATCTCTAGCCAGGAAGCACTGATGGGAGTAGCGGCTGATTTTATTAACTCCATCAACACGAATAAACAACCACTCGCAGATGCTACACTGGGAATGAAAGTGGTAAGGATCCTGGAAGCATCACAGCAGTCTATAAAAAATAACGGACAAGAAGTCATCATCGGATAATAAAATGCTGCTCCACAAAAACTGTTTCAAAAGAATTTATTGACTAACCGCCGGTTTTCAATTTTAAGATTCCGGTCTGCCAAATAAAAATTAAGTATGGAATTAATTACCATCAACAACGACAAACAAAGTCTCAACAATGTAAGTATCGGAGAAAACGTGCGTTTTTTCAATTTTGTAAATGCCTACGGTTGCAGTGTAGACGACAACAGCAAAGTAGGTGCATTTGTAGAAATCCAAAAAGGCGCAACCATCGGAAAAAATTGCAAGATATCCAGTCATAGTTTTATTTGTGAAGGCGTACACATAGAAGACAATGTTTTTGTGGGCCATGGGGTGATGTTCACCAATGATTTATTTCCCCGTGCCACCAATCCCGATGGCAGTGCACAAACAGATGCAGATTGGAATACCATTGAAACTTTTGTAAAGAAGGGAGCATCTATCGGAAGCAATGCCACTATATTATGTGGCATCAGTATCGGGGAGAATGCATTGGTGGGCGCCGGTTCGGTGGTAACCAAAGATGTTCCTGCCAATACGATCGTTGCGGGCAACCCTGCAAAAATTATAAAAAAAATTGAATAACCGCGGAGACGCTAGGAAAATTACCGCGGAGACGCCAAGACGCTAAATAATACAGTCTTCAATCTTCGCGTCTTTGCGCCTTTGCGGTGAAATACCCTTAGCGGTGAAAAGATAACCGCGGAGACGCCAAGACGCTAAATAATACAGTCTTCAATCTTCGCGTCTTTGCGCCTTTGCGGTTAAAAAAAACAAAACCCTTCGCGTCTTAGCGCCTTTGCGGTGAAAAAAAATGACCCCTGAAAAATACAACGAACTAGCTGCCCAAATTGTGGATGCATGTTTTCACGTACACAGAGAATTGGGGCCAGGGTTATTGGAATCTGCCTACGAGTTTGCTTTACTAAAGGAGTTTGAATTAAGAAATATCCTGGCATTAAATCAGCAGCAGGTTAAGTTATATTATAAAGGCTTTGATACCGGTAAATATTATCAGATCGATTTGTTAATTGAAAATGAGATTGTGATTGAAATAAAATGCAGCGATGTGATGCATCCTGTATATACAGCACAAATAATATCATATCTTAAATTGGCAAATAAAAAGTTGGGTTTTCTGGTAAATTTTCATGTACCGGTAATTAAAGAGGGGATAAAAAGATTTGTAAATAATTTTTGAAGATAACCGCGGAGACGCAAAGACGCTAAGAAATGCAAAAGCTAACCGCAAAGACGCAAAGACGCGGAGAGATGCGCTCTTTAAACTTTGCGCCTTAGCACCTAAACAGTAAATATTAACTGTAAAGTAAGTAATAAAAAAAAGTTTTATCCTTCGCGTCTTAGCGCCTTAGCGGTAAAATTGTAAAACATTAAATAAAAAAAATGGAAAAGAAAATCCCCTGTCTCGATTTAAAAGGACAGGCAGCACAGGTAAAAAAAGAAATATTTGAAGCTTTCGAAAAAGTATATGAAAAAACAGCTTTTTCCGGTGGCCCATTTGTAGAAGAATTTGAAAAAGCATTTTCAACTTATATCGGTGTAAATCACAGTATCGGCGTTTCCAATGGTACAGTGGCATTGCACCTGGCTATGCTCGCTTTGAATATCGGCCCTGGTGATGAAGTGATCATTCCTGCCAATACCTTTATTGCAACTGCCTGGGGTGTTTCACATGCAGGCGCCACACCGGTATTTGTAGATTGTAATGCAGATACATGGGAGATAGACGCTACAAAAATAGAAGCCGCCATCACTCCAAAAACAAAAGCAGTGATCGGTGTGCACTTATATGGCCAACCATTCGACATAGATGCAGTGAAAGCGATCTGCGACAAGCATAATTTATTTTTAGTGGAAGATGCAGCACAGGCACAGGGGGCCAGGTATAAGGGAATTACGGTGGGCAGTTTCGGCGAAATGGCTTGCTACAGTTTTTATCCCGGTAAAAACCTGGGAGCATGTGGCGAAGCCGGTGGCTTAACAACAAACAGTGAAGCGTATACGAAACATCTGCATTCTTTACGTAATCACGGCAGCATGGAAAGGTATTACCACGATGAGATCGGGTACAACTACCGTATGGGTGGCTTGGAAGGCGCCTCGCTCACGGTGAAATTAAAATACCTCGAAGACTGGAACAACCGCCGCAGAGAAATTGCCAGCATGTACCATAACGGTATCAGCAACCCGAAAATAAAAATGCAGGAGAAGCCCGAATGGGCAGATGGTATTTATCACTTGTTTGTAGTTACAACAGAAGACAAAGACGGATTGGTAAAG
>JBBKXU010000310.1:0-3859 GCA_037969645.1 Ferruginibacter sp.
AAAACACCCGATATTAAGCGAATTGCCAAATATCTAAAAATAAAGGAAGGCGATCTTATTAATACCTATTTATTTGTTGACAGCGAAGGTGACTATGTCCTAAAGTCGAAACCATGTCCTTTTTTAGGCGCCGATAACTATTGCAGCATTTACGAAGCCCGGCCGTCAGATTGCCACCGTTTTCCATATACAGATGAGGATGTGTTGCTGAAAAGGCAACCACTTACACTTAAGAATAGCAGTTTTTGCCCGATTGTTTACTATGTACTAGAGAAATTGATTGCTAAATAGACACCTAACAATTATTTTGCCGACAACTCCGCAAAAGCAGCACCCAACGGTCTTTCTATACCGTCGCCTTTCCATTCGGGAGAGCCAGGGATTTCCTTTGCCTTCAATATCTCTTCTTTTGTTTTGCCTAGTCTTATTTGTGCTTCGGTAAATTTTAAAACATTGCCGAGATAGTCACCGAATGCTTTCAGATCATCCGCCTTAACAACAACATCGTATCCTGCAGCGGCGTGGCCGCATACGAATTGGGTTTCTTTGTCAAAAGTACTGATAGCCTTGTCCAAAACGGTAATCCAGTTGCCGATATGAGCACCAGAAGTTTTATCTACGTATGGGTGGCGGCGGTTAAAAACTAGGTCGCCCATATGTACAATATTTCCTCGTTCAAAATGAATCATGGAATCTCCATTGGTATGACCTGCGCCAAAATAATGAGCCTTGATTGTTTCTTTGTGAACTTTTGTGGTCCAGCCATTATCATCAAAAGTCATATCGGGGATATGAAATTTATCGGCAGTAAGTTTTTGCTCGCCGGCTGATCTTAATTGATTTGCTTTTGAATTTTTATGAGCAATCACATGCTCAGCTAAATCTTTAAAAGCAAGGTTGCCTGATGTGTGATCTCCATGATGGTGTGTGTTGATTAGGTACTTAAACGGCTTTTTACTTTTCGTTTTAAGCTCTTCTATTAAATGACCGGCAGTATCGGGAAACTGTGCATCTACTACGACCAAACCTTTCTTTGTAATAAGGAAAACTATTGTTCCGCCCTTTTCCGTAAATATGCCAATGTCTTTTGTGAGCATTTTAATGTTCCATTTCTGATCGGAAAGGAAAGCGGCAAACGATTCTTTGTTGAGCAGGGCTAAACCAGCAAGGGTTAAACCGGTATTGCGGAGGAATGATCTGCGTTGCATATTGAATGTGTTTAATTGAACTTTAAGTTACAGAATTTATGCAACAATCAAAATGAAAAAATATCAAATGTTGCGGCAAAGAAAGTCCACCTGGCCGGATGTGCCGGGTAGTGTAAAAATCTCTTCATAGAAACACGTTTCTCGACTCCGTTCGAAACTGTCGCTGTATAGTTCGACTACGCTTACTAATACTCCAACTTCCTCAACTTAGGAAACCCAATCCAGGTACCGGCTACAACCAATACAGACATAGCACCACCAAAGATAATCGCCGGTAGCGTTCCAAACATTCGGGAGGTAACACCACTTTCAAAGGTACCAAGTTCATTACTGCTATTTATAAAAATTAAATTAATAGAAGCAACGCGGCCTCTTAATTCATCTGGAGTAAACAACTGCATTATGGTACCACGTACAACCACACTCACGGCATCGCAAAGGCCGGCAACTAGCAATGCAGCAAAGCTAAGCCAGTAAACTTTTGAAAAGCCAAAAAGAATGATACAGAGTCCGAAACCAGCAACTGCCAGCAACATTTTTAATCCCTGTTTTTGCCTCATGGGGTATTTTACCAATATGCCGATGCTGATAAGGCTGCCAATATCCATAGCAGCATTTAAAAAGCCATAGCCAATGGGGCCGGTATGCAAAATAGTCGATGCTACTTCAGGAATAAAGGCAACGGCACCGCCAAAAAGAACAGCAAAAAGGTCTAAGGAAAGTACGCCGAGTAAGTTTTTATTGTTGTATACAAATGAAAATCCTTTTGAAATGGATGTAAGCATGGGTTCTTTTAAGGGCGTGTTTACAGGTGGTTTGGGTAACAACTGAATAGCAAAAATTCCTGCTGTCAGAATAAAGGCTGCGGTTACAAAATAGGCGCCTGCAATTCCTATGAGTGCAATTAGTAATCCTCCAACGGCATGCCCGCCAACCGACGATATTAACCAGGATGATGAATTGTAAGAGATGGCTTTTTGCATCTGATCTCGCCTTACTATGGCCGCAATCATGCTGTTGGCGGCAGGCCCGGCAAATGATCGGATACTGCCAGTGCAAAAAACGACTGAAAAAATTACGGTAAGCTTTGTTTCATTTGTAAACTGCAGTAGGGGAAGGCTTACCAATGCAAGTGCAATTCCGCAAAGCATGTAAAATGCGTAAGACCACACCAAGATATTTTTTTTGTTATGCCGGTCAATATAATGCCCGGCAAATAAAGCTGTGATTACGGCTGGGATAAATTCGGTAATACCAGCCAACCCCACCATATAGGTATTAGCAAGGTGATAAACCTGGTAGATAACAATGGTGGTTATCATGCGTAACCCCAACACAAAAAATAACCTGGCACTAATAAAATTCCGAAATTCTTTGGGGAGTTTTTCGCTGCTCATTTGTAAAGATTACGGCAAAGTTATATAATGTTGCCCGTCTTCATATTCTTTATCCAAAGCGTCAATAATAATTTTCATATGCTCTTCGTTACCGAGGAAATCGGCATTCCCGGCATCAATATACAAGGTTTTAATATTATGCTGCTTTATGTACTGGGTATAGGTTTCCTGCAAAGTAAAAAGATAGTCATTAGGGATAGATTGCTCATAATCCCGGTTGCGTTTTTTTATATTTTCCTGTAATTTTTTTACGGGTGTGTGTAAATAGATAACTATATCGGGTTGTACTATCTGTGGATTAATAATTTCGAATAGTTTTTGGTAAAGCCTGAATTCTTCTTCGGGCAGGTTTACTTTAGCAAACAAAAGACATTTTGTAAAAAGATAATCGGAGATAGTTACGTTTTGAAACATATCCTTGGTTTGCAGCAGGTCTTTTAATTGCTTATATCTTTCTGCCATGAAAAACAACTCAAGCGGAAAAGCGTACTGGCCGGGGTTTTCATAAAATTTTGGCAAGAATGGATTGTCTGCAAATTCTTCCAATATCAGCCTGGCATTAAAATGCTTGCTTAGTAAATGTGCCAGTGTGGTTTTACCGGCACCAATATTTCCTTCTATGGTAACAAAATTATATTTCATGGAGAATTTTCAAGCGAACTGCAAAATAAGTGTAAACAGCTTTTCAGGCCTTAAAACTTTTTCACATTTAGCTTGTCGATGCAGTTAATAAGAAGTTGATGCACTGATTTTTTAAGTAATGGATGCTGCAGATTAGGAGATAGCTGATTGAGTGGTACTAATACAAAGCGCCTGTTTTGCAGTTGCGGATGTGGAATATTGAGCTCCTTTTGGTCAATTATTTCTTTGTTGAAAAATAAAATATCAATGTCAATTATTCTCGGCGCATTTTTAACAGTGCGTATCCTTCCCATTTTTTTTTCGATGTTTAAAATAGATTGTATGGTTTGCAGGGCAGTTAAATCAGTTTCAACAATAATTACCTGGTTTAAGAAGTCGGGTTGTTTGGTTTTACCCCATGCAGCAGTAGAATAAAGGCTCGATTTACCGGTCACCTGGCCAATTAGTTTTTCAATATTGCCAATTGCTTTGTTTAATTGGGCCTTGCTGTTACCCATGTTGCTGCCAAGGAGGAGGTATGTTTTGTTCATCTAAAAGTGTAAAGCCGGGGATCAAAAATATACGGCTTTGATTTTTTGATTTTGATTTTTTTAAAGTCGGCGTGGTAAGGAT
>JBBKXU010000311.1:0-3340 GCA_037969645.1 Ferruginibacter sp.
ATAACGTTCAATACCAAAACACCTCCTTTGCTACCATCCCATGGCAAACAGGTTAAGGTATCGGTAGCTGTAAAACTGTTGTAATAAGGCACCCTTATTAATTGCACTTTTCCTACAGGAATATCATATTGCCGGGTGAGTGCATTTAACAATTCAATATTATTGCCTGTTCTGCTTTTCACATAATTAAATTCGTAGTTGCCGGCATTTTTATAATCGACAATCGAACCAAAAGCCGCTGTATTGGTTGAATCAATTATTGCTCCTTTCATTTGAATGATTAATACTGTATCACCTACGTTATAGGCCGTGCCGTCTTCTACGGTTAAAGTGTTAGTGCATGGGTTTAACGATAGTACAGGCGTATAGTCATTTATAATAGTACTGGAACTCGGTAGAACGGAGCAGGAATCGGCAGTGAATAAGCAATTCGGATTCGTGTTGTTTATGGTAGCGCCGCCATTTAATATGCCATTATACGTTGCGTTTCCCTGTTTGTTCAACAGATTATCAAAGGTATAATAACCGAGTAATCCTGTTTGAGTGCTGGGGTTTGGCAGGGCGATATCCATATAGGTACGTAGCTGTGCCTGAGTTCTGGCTACATTCCAAATACGAATCTCATTTAAATAACCCTGAAAATTTGTGCCCTGCGGATTGTTTATCGCATAATCTCCAATCGTAGTAAGCAAGTTGTTTAATACTAGGTTTCCTGTTGCAGCAATCTGGCTCATTAAGAAACCATTTCGATAAAATTTTAGAATGCTGCCGTCATAGACCATGGCGGCGTGATATGTTTTGTTCAAAAGAATATCATCACAGGAGGCAGGCGTTCTAAAAAATCCATTATTGGTGGTGATGGCCGCCATATTCATTCTCAACGCATAGTTGGCATCATTTGTGCCGCTATGTTTTGAAACAATTTCTTCCCAGATATTGCCTGTGCCTACGGGGAAACCCGAACAATTAAAATTGCCTTCAACTGTAATTTGATTGCCACTAACATCAAGATCGCCAACGGTAACACTTTGGCCAACAACCTGAGTTCTCAGCCAGTTGTTACATGGTAAAACGGCACAGCTATCAGCTACAAAACTACAACTGGTATTTGTATTGTTAATGGTTGCAGTGCCGCTCAAAACGCCATTCCAGGCTGCATTACCTTGTTTATTCAACAAGTTGTCAAAAGTATAATATGCTAACAACCCGGTTTGAGTTGTAGGGGATGGAAGGGAGCTGTTTAAATAAGTTTGAAGCTGCGACTGGGTACGGGCCACATTCCAAATGCGCACTTCATTAATATACCCCTGAAAATTAGTTCCTACAAGGGGGCCAAAAGCATAGTCACCAATCGTTGTGATATAGTCGTTTAAAAACAGGTTACCTGTTGCCGGAACCTGACTCATCAAAAATCCATTTCGATAAAACTTTAAAGTTGCTCCATTATAAACAAGCGCAACATGATAGGTCTTGTTGAAATCAATTAAACATACAGGAGGTGTAAGAAAATATCCGTTGCTTGTGGTTACTTCAGCACTATTGGGCCTTAACAGATAATTTACGTCAGTTGGTCCGTTGTGTTTAGAAACTATATCACCAGCATATATATATGAGCCTGTCCATGGATCTGTTCTGTTGAAACTGGCTTCTACTGTTATTTGGTTTCCGCTAACATCCAGGTCTCCAATTTTTACACTTGAGCCTGGGGTTTGAGTTCTAAGCCAACTATCACATGGTGCCACCACTGGGCAACTATCTGCAACAAAGCTGCAATTCGGATTTGCATTGTTTATAGTTGCGCCGCCATTCAATGTACCATTATAAGTAGCGTTACCTTGTTTATTCAACAGGTTATCAAATGTGTAATATCCTTGCAATCCGGTTTGCGTAGTTGGGCTGGGCAAAGAGATATCCATGAAGGTTCTTAACTGAGCCTGGGTTCGGGCCACATTCCAGATACGAACTTCATTTATATAACCAAGGAAGTTAGTACCCACAGGGTTATTAACTGCATAATCTCCGATGGTAGTTAACAGGTTATTGGTAACCAAGTTACCGGTAGCCGCAATTTGTGATATTAAAAAGCCGTTCCGGTAAAGTTTTAAAGTAGCTCCATCGTACACCAATGCCACGTGGTAGGTTTTATTTAAAACAAGATTATCGCATGGCGGAGGTGTTAAATAATGCCCGGTAGTTGTGGTTATACCCGCCAAATCCATTCGCATTACATAATTCGCATCAGTTGTATTAGAATGCTTGGAGACAATGTCTTCCCATTTGTCGGGTCTTGAAACCGGAAAAGAACTGCAGTTGAAATTGGCTTCAACAGTAATCTGGTTTCCGGTTATATCCAAATCACCTACCGTTACTTTTTGGCCAACAGCTTGTGTTCGCAGCCAGTTGTTACAGGTAAGGGTGGTAGCGCAGCCTCCAAGTGCATTAACTTCATCCTGGTTAATCGCCCTGTCGTAAATTCTTACTTCATCTATATCTCCGTTCACCCAATATGGGAAAGATCCGTTATTGACTTTACCTAAGAAAAGGTCTTCGGCATTTGTAAAATTAATGCCACCAGACTGTGCAGCGCTGTATTTTAATTCACAGTTTATGTAGAGTTTCACAGTTGTTCCATCATAGGTTACTACCACGCTGTACCATTGGTTGGTTTGTATATAAGGTGTATATCCCGGAGACGGAGTCATTCCTCCAACACCGTAAAAATTTTCAACTGCGGGGTTAAGTGGTCCTGAACAATTTGCGCCATTTGTACCTGCATTATCGTCGTACCACAAAGCATACAGTCCCGGTGTAGTGGATGTACTTCCCTTTGTAATAACTGCATTGCCGTGGCAGGGGCCTGCATAAAAACCCATTGGCTTTACCCAAGCACTAAGCGACAGTTTATTGGTAGAGTTTAATGATGCGCTGTTGGGGATTCGCATATAACTTGAAGACCCGTCAAAATGGTATGCGCTGTTTGGATTACTAAACCTGTCAGTAGTTAACGAAGCATTATTAAAAACAGGGTTATTATTATTGCCACTTACGTCATTGGCATTGCCACTAAAAGGATAATATGCTTTTAAGCCAAAATTTAAATTAATCTGGCCAAAACTAATATTGGCAATCAATAAAAGGGGCAGAAAATATTTCTTCATAAAATAATTAAGGAGATGATATTTATCCCAAATTTACATATCCTTTTATCATAATCCCAAATAATTAAATGGCGTAATAGCCTTTAACTCTTTCTTTAAAGCCGCCGAGACTTTTAAGCCAGAAATGAACTGATGAATAGATTTTTTGTCTATGGCATTTTTGCCACGGGTAAGCTCTTTTA
>JBBKXU010000312.1:0-2509 GCA_037969645.1 Ferruginibacter sp.
GGCGGCGGTGGAAACCGTGGCGGTGGCGGCGGAAGAAGATAATAACACAATTAAGAAAATCAGAATAGTAACATAGAAATTATATAACAATGTTATCACCGAAAAGAAGTAAACACAGAAAGGCCCAGCGGGGAATGATGAAAGGAGACACTAAGCGTGGAGCAACCCTTGCTTTTGGAACCTTTGGATTAAAAGCACTGGATAGTGTTTGGATGAGTGCCCGTCAGATTGAAAGTGCACGTCAGGCAATGACCCGTCACATGAAGCGTGAAGGTAATGTTTGGATACGTATTTTCCCTGACAAGCCTATTACTGCAAAGCCAGCCGAGGTAAGGATGGGTAAAGGTAAAGGTAACCCCGAAGGTTGGGCAGCAGTTGTACAGCCAGGAAGAATTTTGTTTGAGTGCGATGGTGTTCCTATGCAGGTAGCTAAAGAAGCATTTGCATTAGCTGCACAAAAGTTGCCAATACAAACAAAGTTTGTGGTTCGTCACGATTACAAAGCATAATAAAGTAAAAAAGAATAAAGATGTTAAAGAAAGTTGATTTTTTAAACAGCCTGAAAGGTTTAAGTGAAGTTGATCTGAAAGCAAAAATTGCCGAGGATGAGTTGCGTATGAAGAAACTGACATTTGCTCACGCTATTTCTCCACTGGAGAATCCGCAAAGCATTCGCTCTTTAAGAAGAGATATCGCCAGGTTAAAAACCGCATTAAAAACAGTTCAAGCAGGATCTTAATTGATTCTTAAAAAAAAATAACAGTGGAAAGAAATTTAAGAAAAACAAAACTAGGGGTAGTATCCAGCAACAAAATGGATAAAACTATCACCGTAAGTGTAGAGCGTAAAGTAAAGCATCCGCTTTATGGTAAGTTCGTAAAAAAATCTACCAAGTTTCATGCTCATGATGAAAAGAATGAGTGCAGCATTGGTGATACGGTAAAGATTATGGAGAGCCGTCCAATCAGCAAGTTAAAGCGTTGGAGACTGGTAGAAGTAGTTGAAAAAGTAAAATAATTTTTTTTCAAGCTGCTGGTTGCAAACCCAGGTTTACGACTTTCAGCCGCTGATAATTAACAATAGTAATAATAGCTTAAAGCTAATAAACATGATACAACAAGAGAGCAGATTAAATGTAGCGGACAACAGTGGTGCAAAAGAGGTACTATGTATTCGTGTACTGGGCAACAGTGGCCAGGACTATGCAAGAATCGGTGATAAGATAGTGGTTACCGTAAAAGATGCCATGCCTGCTGCGGGTGTTAAAAAAGGAACTGTTAGTAAAGCAGTTATTGTAAGAACAAAAAACAAATTACGTCGTAAAGATGGTTCTTATATTCGTTTTGATGATAACGCGGTAGTGTTATTGAACGCATCTGACGAACCAAGAGGAACACGTATTTTTGGGCCAGTGGCCCGTGAGTTGAGAGATAAAGGATACATGAAGATCATTTCATTGGCTCCTGAAGTATTATAATAAGAATATAATTTTTGAAATAAAGCTGTAAAGCAATTAATAAAATGAGTACAAGATTCAAACCAAAGTTTAACATTAAAAAAGGCGACTCGGTAGTGGTTATTACCGGTGAAGATAAGGACATGAAGAAGCCTCGTAAAGTGTTGGAAATTATTTTAGAAAAAGGCCGTGTATTGGTTGAAGGTGTTAACATCGTTACCAAGCATACCAAGCCAACTTCACAAAACACTAAAGGTGGTATTGTAAAGATTGAGGCTCCTATCGCTATCAGCAATGTAATGCTTTGGGACGCTAAAGCTGGTGCGGCAACTAAAGTAAAACGCACAAGAGAAAACGGTAAACTAGTAAGAATCGCTAAAAAATCAGGGGAGGTAATCAAATAATGAGCACAACTACCAACAAACCAAGATTAGCAGACAAGTACAAACAAGAAGTTGTACCGGCGCTAATGAAAAAATTCAGTTATAAAACTGTAATGCAGGCACCTAAATTAACCAAGATTTGTTTGAATCGTGGTGTAAACGGAGCCGTAACAGATAAAAAACTGATCGACATCGCTATTGACGAGTTATCAAACATAACCGGTCAAAAAGCTGTGGCAACCAATTCTAAGAAAGATATTTCAAATTTTAAGTTGCGTAAGGATATGCCCATAGGTGCAAGAGTTACACTTCGTGGAGTAAAGATGTATGAATTCTTAGACAGATTGGTGTCTGTGTCATTACCACGTGTACGTGATTTCAAAGGAATCAACGATAAGTCGTTTGATGGCCGTGGAAACTACACACTGGGTGTTACTGAGCAGATTATCTTTCCGGAAATTGATATTGATAAGGTAAATAAAATTACCGGTCTGGATATCACTTTTGTAACAACAGCCAATACCAACGAAGAAGCATTTGAATTGCTTAAAGAAATGGGTATGCCTTTTAAAAACGTTAAGAAAACAGTATAAAATATTATGGCAAAAAAATCAATTATAGCCAGGCAGATCAAGCGTGAAAAAATGGTTGCTAAGTATGCTGAAAGAAG
>JBBKXU010000313.1:0-5638 GCA_037969645.1 Ferruginibacter sp.
TTCAATGTTTGAACATCAAATATAATGCCTTTATTGTAAACTGACAAATTGGCCTTTTTCCTTGAGGGGGCTATAATATAGGTTCAATATGGAATGCAAATAAAATCCCCGCTGTAACGGGGATAAAATCAATTAAGTGAAGGAGCCTCGTCACCAGGCCACAGACCCACAATATCTTCTTCCCTGCCTTCATTCCACTCTACAATAAAATTATTGCGGCCCTCACCGGTAAGCAAACTCATGTACCGCATTTGCACCAATTCAAGCAAAGAAAGAAAAAGAAATATGGCATGAATTCGGTTTTCACAAATATCAAACACTTTTTCAAAAGAAACTGCTTTTTCAGTTCTGCACACATTCAGCATATACTCCCTGCTTTCCTCCATGGTATAATTATACCGTATTACTGTGTGAACGGGTTTGAAATTACGTTCCTGTAATTTTAAAATTACTTTTTCAAAAGCCTTCATCAGTTTAAACAGTGTTACAGTTTGTAACTCTGTTCCTTCACCGGCTTCCTCGCCAATTTGCGATATTTCCTGTTGCAGGTTTCCTCTTTTCATCATTAGCATTCTGGTAGCTTCCATTTCGGCCATTTTTACCGACGCTTCTTTAAATCTCTTATACTCCAGTATTTTATTAATGAGTTCCTGTCTCGGATCAATTTCATTACCTTCCGCATCTATTTCTTTGCGTGGTAAAAGCATTTTTGCTTTAATCCGCATCAATGTGCTAATGAAGAGTATAAATTCGCTGCTTAACTCAATATTGAGTTTTTCTGAGCCGTGTAAAAAATCAAGAAAATCGTTCGTGATATTTGTGATGGGAATATTATAAATATCCAATTCATCTCTTTCTATAAAAAATAAAAGGAGGTCAAAAGGTCCTTCAAACTGTTCTAATTTAATCTGATACGATGCTGTATTCACTTGCGAAATATTGTAATGTAAAAAATAGCCTATAAAAGCAGGGCAAATGTATTGATAAGTTGAGAGAGTTTTGTGATAAAGACAGCCACGAAGATGGAATGTGGAAAAAACCAGCTTCAAGGTCCGGTTTTGCTATAATTTTACCGTAAGACCAATGCCTAATATCTCCTTAAGCTGGGTTCTTTTCAAAATATCATCATCATAAACCACATCAACGCTGATATTGGTTGCCAGCCATTTATTAAACTTCAGGGTCAGCAGGTTGGTAAAAAAAACGTCCACATTCTCTGGATTTCGTTTGTAATTACTAAACAAATCGAGTCTGCCGGTATAATACGCCCAGGAGCTAATTTTTTTAGTGTATTTGGCGGTTGCAAAAGCTCCCAGCTCGGTATAGGATTTATGGTTTGCCGGCACACCATATTTATCTATACTGTAAAAGTCTTCGTCGTTTTTTAAGATGAAACGTGTGGTTATGGGAGATACAAACAAAGTGAAAGTTTTATCTGGCCTGAAATCAATTCCGGCTGACAGCAGAATTTTACCTGGCGTAAGTATATTTGAAATTTTAATGTTAGCCGTATCCGTATAATTATATCCCACCAACGACTGTGAGTTAAAATTAACCAGTAATGCAGCGTACCATTGTTTAGAAAGCTGGTATCCGTATTTACTGGTAATATCAATACGGTCATCAATTTTTCTGAACCGCCCGAAGCTGCTGGCATTTTGAAAGCCAAGGGCAATATCAAAATAATTGTTCCAGGTAATTCTTCCTCTTTTGTGGTTTAGGTTGTAATTCAATAAAGTTGTTATGCCCAGCGTATTTTCCTCGCCACCACCAGCCCAGTTACGTAGAGCGCCCTGGTTAATATTAAGAATGAATGTACCCGCCTTTTTCCAGCCATCTTTTTCCAAAGGCTTAAGATCTCTAAAGGCAACTTTATGTAATTCCTTTAAATTTAACTCCTGCGCTCTGGATTGAAATATTACTAATGCTGATAAAAAAAACAATATCAGGGTTTTTATCATGCTGCAAAAATATAAAATTACTTTGAGGCATTTGTCAAAAGCAGCTGAAAAAAAATCAGCGATTAAACACACAACATGAAATTCAAATCTTAACAAATTATTTTTTATTAAAATTATACGCAAACCCAACACCCATCAGCTGTAACCATTGTGGCGCAGGGCCTTTCGCAGGATTTACGTTTTTGGTATCATCATCATATATCATATCAAGATTAAAGGAAAAGTTTATATACTTTGTTAACTTGGCAGTAAGCGCATTTGTCCAGAAGATATCTATGTTCTGCGGGTTTTGTTTGTAGTTAGAGAACATGTCCAATTTTGTTTTGTAAACAAAGTTGCTACCGAGTTTTGCTGTGTAATTGGCCGATAAAAATGCACCAAGTTCATTTCTGGATTTTTTACCTGGTAATACTCCAAAATTTGCTGCCAGCGCTGCATCCGTAACAACCACCCACCTTTCGGTTAATGGTGACATAAATAATGAAAAATTGTCTTTAGGTTTATAATCAAAACCTAGCGATAAAAGAATATATGCCGGTGCAAATGTTTTAGATATGATGTTTGAAGTATCGAGCCCGGCAGCAGTTTTGGAATATGCAAAACCATTTGCAAACTGTGTACGGGTATTGAACAAAGCTGCCGCATTCCATTTTGGTGAAATGGCGTAGCCATATTTTGAGAGCAGGTCAATCCTGTCGCTGGCTTTACGTGAACCCAGGCTGGTTGTGTTTACAATACCGTATCCAAGGTCGAGATTATTATCCCAGGAGTGCTTATTTTTTTTATAAAATGCAAAAACGTTTAAATAAGCATTTAAAGAGAACGAAAATTTGTCGCCACCGGCACTCCAGTTGCTTAATGTGCCCTGGTTAACATTTAAATTAAAATGGCCACCCAGTTTCCAGGTTTTGGTAGTGGTATCTTTTGGGTCTTTATTTATTGATTTAGCGGCTTCATTTTTTAAGCCTTTAACCGAAGGGTCCTGAGCCATTATTGAGAATCCGAAAAATGTAGAAATAAAAATAAATAGTAAAACCTTTTCCATTGAATAGTTTTAAGTTAAAAAAATGCAGTCGTATAGACTGCATTTTTGCTAAAAGGGTTGTATAGTGCGCTTATTTTTTTAAGGAATCTCTTATCTCTATCAATAACGCATCTGTTGAAGACGGGCCTGCAGGTGCAGCCTCTTCTTCTTTTTTCTTCATTTTGTTTATGCCTTTAATGACCATAAACATAACAAATGCAACAATAATGAAGTTGATGATAGCAGTAACAAAATCGCCCCATTTAACAGCCACCGCCTCAGTTGTAACAGCACCTGATGCATCAAGCACTGCCTCTTTAAGCACATACATATTTTCGCTGAGATCAGATCCTCCAATCATTCCAATTAACGGAGAAACGATTCCATCTGTAAATGATGAAACGACCTTTCCAAATGCACCACCGATTACAAATGCAACGGCAATGTCAACAAGGCTGCCTTTCATGGCAAACTCTTTAAATTCCTTAGTAAATCCCATGTTTTTTAGGTTTTAAGGTTTGTTAATAAATAGAATAGTGAGAGAGAGGTTCGCTGTAAATATATGTCAATTCTGATATAAAAGCAAAAATTCAAATATCATTTAGCTTACAAAATACTAAAACAAGATTGGTTTTATCATCCAAAAAGCACCAACTTTGCCGCAACTTTTAAATGTGAATAAAGGACTAATAAACTGGCTGATTTTTATACTGCTTTCCATAATTTGGGGCAGCAGCTTTATTATGATGAAGGAAGGATTGCTGAATTTATCTGCATTTCAGGTGGCATCGCTTCGGATTGTTTTTTCTGGCATAGTTTTGCTCCCTTCAGCTATTAAGCACTTTAAAAATATTCCCAAAAACAAATTGTTTGTTGTTTTTATGTCAGGGGTTTTGGGGAGTTTGTTACCAGCCTATCTATTTTGTGTAGCCGAATTGGGAATTGATGGCGCATTAGCCGGCACACTTAATTCATTAACACCCATTTTTGTAATTATTACCGGCGCATTATTTTTCAGCACCAAAACCTCCAGCAATAAAATACTAGGTATAGCGATTGCTTTTGCAGGGAGTATATTATTGTTGTTGGCGAAAAATAATATGCATAGCAATCAAGATCTTGCTTATGTAAGCTATGTAGTTTTGGCTACTATCTGTTATGGTCTTAATGTAAATATGGTGTATAAGCATTTGAAAGATATTGGCTCCTTGCAAATTGCTGCTGTAGCCCTATCGCTTAATGCAATACCGGCTTTAATAGTGCTGTATTTTACGGGCTATTTTAGTTTGCCTTTAACCGAAACAAATATTTTATATTCAACCGGGCATGCTGCGCTATTAGGTATTTTGGCAACTGCCTTTGCATCTATTATATTTTACAAACTGGTAAAAAGTGCAGGTGCTGTTTTTGCATCAATGGTAACTTATGGAATACCCATAATTGCCAATTTTTGGGGATTAATATCTGGTGAAGAAGTTGGTTGGAAACAATTTGGCTGCCTGATGCTTATATTAACCGGAGTATACCTTGCAAACCGTAAACCATCGGTTTAATATCAATTAGTCTGATTCGGTAAAACTGATATTTTTCTCTCTTAAGAAATCTTTTATTCTGTCAACATGCACGCAAATACCCACATGTAAAAATGGATTGTTAGAGATTTTGTTTTTCTTACCATTGTTTATTATCTCAAAGTCTTTCATGTCGAAACCCAGGTGCAGGTGGTTGGTGGCAAACTGCATACCGTAAATTTTTCCTTCTCTATCAAACAGCGGTCCACCGCTTTGCCCACGCAGGCCGGGAGTGCTCATTTCTATGCCTGTTATGCCACTATCTGGTTGGGTAGCAACAAAACGGGTAACAATACCGTCGATAGGAAAACTGGGTGAATTAGGATTTCCTGTATTCGTCCATTCAATATCATCGGTATCGGGGTTGTGTTTAAAATTATTAAACTCAGGAAAAGGAAACCCGATACGGGCAAGTGTTTTACCCTGTTTTATAGTGCTGCTGTCTTTAAGAAATACAGCGTGATTATTGTAAAATATTTTATTAAATCCTTTAAATTCTAAGATGGCCAGATCAAGTGTAGGGTGGGCATGGCAGGTAATTTCACTGATAGTATCAAAACAATTTAAAAAATTATTTTTCAGCTGCACCGTAGTTTCGGGCAGGTATTTATATTTCATCTGCAGGCCCTGTACATTTCTTTTGTATTTACCATCGTTAGGTATTTTGTCTCTTTCTGTTCTGTAACTTAAATATTGTTTGTTGATATTTTCAGCAGCAGGTATCAAATCCATTACATGTTTGCAGGTAATGGCAACGCCACTATCATTTACAAAAAAGAATGTTGAACTGCCGGGTAAAACCATTCCTCCATAAGTTCGGGAGATGGTATGCATGGGTCGGGTAAACTGTAATACTTTTTCTATAGCCTCCTGAAACATAGTAATGTGTTGTTATTGTGATTTATAAAGTTAAGGACAAAACCCGAGGGCTATCGAAATAATAAAAGATAGCGGTAATCAACGATTTAAATTTTTATTGCGTTCAAGGCGCATCTGTCTGGCAGTTTTTGTGCTGCCATCATGGCTCCAACCGGGAGGCATAAAAATATATTTTAGTTTAGTGCCAAAAGAAGTTTTCTTTT
>JBBKXU010000314.1:0-2739 GCA_037969645.1 Ferruginibacter sp.
CTATTATCTTCATCACATAATTTAGTGATTTGCTGCATGAAGTTAATTTTGGCCTGCACCAGCCGGTCAAATTCCAGGAATAAGTCCGAATCCAATCCACTGTTTTTTCTGTTTTGTCCTTCCTTAAGTTCAGCGTATTCTACCTTTATGAAAGCTATGTGTTCTTTAAATTTTTCTACAAACCGCTTATTTCCGGTTGCTGCATAGCCTCTTCCGGCCGATTCGGCTGATTGTATACTCAGAAATAGAACATCAAACCTGTCTTGTTGTTGTTCAAGTTCGGTTTGTTTGGCATAGTCAAGTTCAAGCCATTTATTCTGTTGCGAAAACAGGAAAACAGCAGCACCCAATAATAACACCGAAAAGAATACTGTTAAAAGCAATACCCTTTTTCTGGTTAACCATTTTGATATGTGTTTATTGTAAATTATCATTTTTTGTCTCCTCTGTTCTGCAATTAAAAAAGAATTAAACGGCTTTTTTAATATTGATAACGGCGCCTATTTTATCAAATTCACTGTATTTGTCAAACAAATAGTCGGCCCCAACGTATGTACATTTTTTCTTAACCTCATTATCAATATGAATACCTAAAGCAATGACAATGATATCACGGCTAATTATCTTTACTTTATTAACTAATTCAAAAGATTGGTTTTTGGGCAAATTGATATCCAGAATAATTGTTTTAATTTGGAAATTTTCTATGATTTGTAAAGCCTGTTCATAGCTTGTTGCAGTATAAATCTCCATACCAGTATCCATTTCGGAAATGATATCTTTTAACCTCGCCGTAATTTCGATATAACTGTCAACTATTAATGTGCCCACAAATATAAATTTATGCTGCAAAGGTCCTGTATTGCACAGATTTAGATAATAGCAACTGTAGCTTTATACCCGTAGAGTTAAGGCTCACCAAAAGTAGTAATAATACTACATCGGGTAATATCGGAAAATACAAACCGATTAAAGATTGATGTCGGAAATTATTTTATTGGCTATTGCATAACGGGTGAGTTCGGAATTATTGGAAAGTCCGATTTTTTCAAGAATATGATTTCTATGCGTACTAACAGTAGTTGCAGCTAACGAAAGAGAATTAGCTATATCGGAAGTTGATTTGCCAATGGCCAGTAATTTAAAAATTTCAAACTCTCTGTTGGTAAGCAATTCGTGCGGTTTTTTGTCAGCGCCTATCTGGTCTATTAATTTTTCGGCAATATCAGGAGTTATATATTTTCGGCCTAATTGAATGCGTTGTATGGCAGTAATTAATTCGTAAGGTGCCGAGTTTTTATTCAGGTACCCAGAGGCACCTGCTTTTAAAACCCTTACAGCATATAGTTCGTCGGGGTAAATGCTCAATATAAGTACCGGCAAATTTGGTTTAGATAATTTAATTTGCTCCAATGACTCTAAGCCGCTTCTGCCCGGCATATCCAAATCGGAAATTACCAGATCAAAATCATTTAATGTAACAGCTTTTATAAGTTCCTCACCATTATCAACTTCAGTTATTTTAACTCTTGGATATTCATCTTTCAGTATCTGAATAATACCCATCCGTATAAAACTATGATCATCGGCAATTATGATTTTTTTTATTTTTTCCATAACCCATTTATTAAGAAATATTCATCAAAGGAATTTTTATCGTAATGGCGGTGCCGTTGCCTATTGAAGATTCAATTTGAAATTTTCCACCGACAGCATGTACTCTTTCCCGCATGCCTAAAATTCCAAAAGTGCCCTTGCCTGCAATTTTTGAAATATCAAATCCTTTTCCATCATCAACCACAGATACAGATATATGTGTGGCGGATATATTTACTGAAGTTAATACTTTTTTCGCATTAGCATATCTGGTAATATTTGTCAATGATTCCTGAAAAACCCTGAAAATACAAGTGGCCATGTTTTCCGGTAGTTTAAGTTCATTTTTATTGCGTTTAACCTCCAGGGGAATTCCGGTATTCTCTGTAAACTGGAATGCCTGCCAGTCCATGGCGTCTAAAAGTCCATATTCATCTAAAATACTGGGTTTTAATTCGCTTAAAATACGCCGCACCGATTGATTGCTGCTATCAAGCAAACCGATAATATTTTTCAATTTTGTCTTTATGAGTGTTTCTTCCTCAGGGGTTTTTTTATCAATCCAAGCTGCATCCATTTTTATGGCAGTAAGCTGTTGCCCAAGGTCATCATGTATTTCCCGTCCTATACGGCGCCGCTCTTCCTCACGTATACTTTGAAGGTGGGCGGTTAATTGACGTAGTTGATTGTTATAGTTTACAATTTGTACCTCAGCTTTTTTCCTTTCAGTAATGTCCCTTACAAACGACAGGTAATTTCCGTCTTGCATCTTAACAGTACTTACTTCAACTGGAATAGATTTGCCATCTTTTTTGCTAAAAATTCGCTCCTGTAAAACAGTTTTTCCTTCCTCCAGTTCATTATACCTAGCTATAGCATCCGCCGGATTGTCTTCTGAAATATCAAATACAGCAATATTTAATAATTCCTGTTGTGTATAGCCTAACATTTTACAAGCCATAAAGTTTCCTTGCAGTAATTCGAAGCTTTTGTTGGTGATAAAGATGCCATCGGATGCCTGCTCAACGAGTGTGCGATATTTCTGCTCACTGTCTTTCAACTCTTGTTCCTGATGAAATCTTTCAATTGCTAATTTAACCAGGTTAGCTGCCCGGTCTATCATCATTAAATCACTATCTGTAG
>JBBKXU010000315.1:0-9422 GCA_037969645.1 Ferruginibacter sp.
TCTCACCACAGGTTTGGGCATGGAAAGAGAACCGGGTTAAGCTGATAAAAAACTGCGTTGATAAAATGCTTGTCATACTTCCCTTTGAAAAAGATTTTTATAAAAAGTGGAATTATGAAGTTGAGTATGTGGGGCATCCGCTGGTGGAAGTGGTTGATCATTTTTTGATGACCGTTGACCGTACTGAAAACCTGACAACGGACAACGGACAACGGACAACAGGTACCATAGCCCTACTCCCCGGCAGCCGCCAACAGGAAATACTGAAGAAACTTCCCATCATGCTGGAGGTGGCAAAGCATTTTCCGGATTATCAATTCGTAGTTGCCAAAGCACCAGGCCTTGATGAAAGTTTTTATGCAGAGCTTTTGGCGCCTTACCATAATGTTTCATCGGTAGTAAATAAAACCTATGAGCTGCTTGTACAATCAAAAGCCGCAATGGTTACAAGCGGTACAGCTACGCTGGAAACTGCGTTGTTTGCTGTGCCCGAAGTTATTTGTTATAAAGGCAGTGCATTCAGTTACCAGATTGCAAAACGGTTGATAAAAATAAAATTCATTGGTCTGGTAAATCTCATCATGGATAAAGAAGTGGTGAAAGAATTAATTCAGGACGAACTGACAGTTGAAAACCTGAAACACGAATTGAATCTGTTGCTGACTGATGAAGCAAAGCAAAATCAACTAAGAGAAGATTATACGGCACTTAAAGACCTGTTGAGTAAGGGTGGCCATGCGTCGGCCAATGCAGCTGCAAGTATTTACAGCTATCTGATTAAACTACCAAAGTAATTTTATCGCCAGAATGATCATGGCGAGCAGGAATAATAAGATAGACAAGCGATTTATACCATGCATGTATCTCACCCATTGCGATTTTGGTGCATTAGGGTCTTTTTTCTTAAGATATAAATATTCGGCTATTTGGTTGAGGATACCCATGCTGCAAAACTAGCACTTAAAATTATATTATTGGCTATTAGTAATCGCCAATAATCAGAGAAATCAGAGATTGTAAGTTGTTGCAAGCTCCTTCAATTTCAAAATATTATCAACTCCCAGTTTTTCAAACAAACGGGCTTTGTGCGTACCTACCGTAGAAGTCTGGATATTTAAGGCATGAGAAATATCAGTAACTGTTTTTCCTTCAAGCAATAAAGAAACAATTTCAAATTCCCTTGGTGAGAGTTCATTAAAAGGATTGCCCGATTTTCCGGAGAAAGAATCTTCAGCCAGTTTTTCGGCAAGCGTATCACTGATATATTTTCTACCATTGAGAATAATACTGATAGCCCTTGTTATTTCATCAAGCGGAGCTTCTTTTGATATAAAACCATAAGCACCTGCTTTCATAAAACGCTTGGCATAAATATTCTCGGCACTCATAGAAAACATCAAGACCTTCGCATCGGGATAAGTTATGTGAATATATTCCATTAAGCTCAGCGTGTCTGTATTAGGCATCTGAATATCGAGTATTATCAGATCATACTGTTGCCCTTTAAGCTTTTCAACAGCACTATCGCCATTCATAGCTTCATGAATCTCCGAAGGATCGTACAAATCTGATAGTAGAATCTTTATACCGGATCGTACAACAACGTGATCGTCTACAAGTAAAAATTTTTTCATTTTCGTTGGAGGATTTAGGGTGCAAATGAATAACCTATGTTTATCAACAATATGAAGATAGAAATTATTCTACATAATTATAGATAAACCCACTATATTTTAATTTAAAATAGTTATTCATCTTTACGTTGTTATTTGCCATGGTATATCTACTACTTTGATAAAGGTAGAAATACGATTACTTTGAGAAAAACGGGTAATCGCTGCAATATAATCTGGTACATAGCGTTACCGCATTTATAAACCAAAGTCCATTCGCCATCCGTTTTTAACGGCTTGAATATGAAAGAAATCGACGAGCAAATACCGTATTCAGTTTACCCGGGCAATAATGGAAATTATTTTACCCTTAACAGCAAAGAAGACAGATACCGGGCAATAGTTGAAAATTCTATACATTCATTTTTTCTTACTTCTCCCGACGGAACAATACTCGAAACAAATTACGCCGCAAGTATTTTATTTGGATACAGCGCCGAAGAATTCAAACAATTAACAAGATGGCAAATTATTGACCACACAGATCATGTATTGCTTACAGCATTAGAACAACGTAAAAAGGATGGATTTACAGTAACCGAGGCCACTGGTATAAAAAAAGGAGGTGAACATTTCCCAATTGAAATATCGTCTTCTTTATTTGCAGATGCAGGAGGAGAAGGTAAATGCAGCACCATGATATCTGATATCAGCATTCGAAAAAAAGCTGAACGAGACCTTTTAGAGAGGGAATATCAATTAAAAGCAATTGTAGATACCGCACCTGAGTGTATAAAACTGATGGATAGAGAAGGCACAATACTTGAAATGAACATATCGGGATTAGAAATGATTGGTGCCAGTAATGCAGATCAGGTACTTGGTAAAAATGCTTTGGAACTTGTGTCTCAACGATACCGTGAAGACTTTACGAAATTACTTGCAGATGTTTTTGAAGGAAAATCGGTTAAGCTTGAATTTGAAATTGTCGGATTTCACAAGAGGCGCCTTTATATGGACACGCTAAGTTTACCTTTGAAAAATGCAGCAGGTGAAATAACAGCCGCCCTTTCGGTAACTCGTGATATAACTGAAAAAGTATTGCTGCAAAACAGTTTAAATGAAGAAAGAGAATTACGCCAACAGCAGATTACTGAAGCTGTAATTACCGGACAGGAACAAGAACGCACTGAGCTGGGACAGGAACTGCACGACAATATAAATCAGATACTGGCATCAACAAAATTATACATAGAGTGTGCCATGAAAGACGAAAACCCAAGGCCCGACCTGATGGCTGAAAGCAAATTGCTGGTTGAAAAAGCTATGGTTGAGATTAGAAACCTTTCAAAATCGTTGCTGCCACCGTCTTTGGGAGAAATTGGTTTAATGCAGGCCTTGACTGAACTTGTTGAAAATATCAAGCAGGTTAATCAGTTGGGTATTTATATTAAGTGGAACTTGGAGGATGAAAATGAAATGCCTGGCAAACTAAAATTGACTATTTTCAGAATAGCACAAGAGCAACTGAATAATGTAATTAAACATGCCTGCGCAAAAAATGTAGTCATCAGTATTAATCAAAAAAACCAGAGCCTGGAGATCAGCATAAAGGATGACGGACTTGGCTTTAACCCCTTGCTAAAAAGAAAAGGTGTTGGTTTAAAGAATATCAGCAGCCGGGCCGAAGTAAACAGCGGCAAAGTTACGCTTATATCCAGTCCGGGTGAGGGTTGCGAACTAATCGTAAAGTTTTCTGTGCCTACCCAATTGCAAAAAATTAATATCTAAATACAGCACAACAATTTTAATGAAGGGCTGATAGTGAAAGTAAATGCTCCTTTATAACTGCATAATGCTCCCAGGGAATAAAATGCCCGGCACCGGGAATAATAATAACTTTAAGGCCGGAGTTGTGTGCCAGTTTTTTCTTTCCGTAATCCACATTTTTTACAGTCACAAATTTATCTGCATCGCCGTGAATAAAAGTTACCGGCATTTGTAACCTGCTATAGCCCGTATCAATTTTATACAAATCTTTTTTAAAATAAATTATCTCGTCATTTGATGGAGCAAATGCCCCGGGCAGCAACAAATGCAGCGGCGTATGTAAAAAAAGGTACCGCCAGTATTCCTTAGGTTCATCCTTAGGTGATATAGAGCCCGCCAGTATAGTGAGTGATGCAAACTCGTTGGGGTAATCCTGTGCCAGTTGTACAATAACCGGCCCACCAATACTATGCCCGATGAGGTGTACTGGCTTTTGATTATTTTCTCTTTCAATTACTTTGTTAATCATTACAGCTTGCTCGGGTAAACGCCGGGCCTCTCCAAAATCGCTGTAACCAAAACCTGGCCTGTCAACTGAAATTATCCTGAAATGCTTTAGCAGTCCGGTGTCCATCATGTATATCTTAAACGCATCCCAACTACCAGGAGAGCCGTGTACAAAAAACAAAGTTGGTAAAGTATCAACACCCGTTTTAGCATAATGTATGGTAGCCCCACCAACCTCAAGGTTATGAAAACAAACCTGCAACCCCTTTTTCTCAAATGCTACCTTGGCCTTACTGTCACTTACTCTGAATTTCATGCAGCTTTGGGCAAAAATTATCCAGCATGATATAAAAATCAGGAAACCCCACTTCAATTTCTTTTTGGTTTGCTTTTTCATCTATACCTAATATTGCTTCAAACTTTTTACGACCGCATTATTCTCTTTGAACATCTGCATTCCTTCTTTCACAGTCATATATGGAAAGCCTCGTTTATGATTTTTTATGCTGATGGCACACAACAATTTAAAATGCCTTGCTATTTCCTTCCAGGCAAAAAACAGCGAATGTGATGGATCGTAAATATGTGTAGGCTCGCTGCCAGCGCCATTTAACTCAATAATGGAAAAGTTTTTACCTGCTTTCAGGTCATCAAAATTACTGTACATAATATCCAGACGGCCAAAATAAAATTCAGGAACTTCTTTACAAATCCTGTCGATGGTTTTTGTGAACGCCGCATCGGCCCAATGGCTTACATCAATAAACTTGGCGCCACGGGCATGGTTACCAAAAGGCACCAGATTCTTTAACTCATCTTTTTTCATTATTTCCTGCAACCCTTCGCCGTACATTTTTTCCAAAGCCACCAGTTGAAAATGAAAACGTGGGTCTTTTTGAATGAGTTGGGTTAAAGTTGAACTACCATCTCCTTTTACAATCAAAAATTCCTTAGCAACAATGCCACTAATAAATCCATCGGGCTTGTCGGGCATACGGCAATAAAATATACCTACTTCCTCAGGATATGCTATAAATTCCTGAACCAGAAAATCCATTTTTATTTTAGCAGCATAAGTAATTACATCTTCCAATTTTTGTAACTTCTCTACGCCCCTGCCCTTTCCACCAATATCTGGTTTAGCAATGCAGGGAAAAGAAATTCCTGAACCAGTTACTGTATCCAATATCTCCGTTTCGTCAGCTCCACATTTAAAAAACAAAGTTTTAGGTATGTACTTATCCGGGATAATATCGTAGATCTCCTTTTTAGATTCCATGAGGAAGCCTGCATTTGTTATGCTGGGATTCGCTGCATTAAAAAAGAAAAACGACCTTGCTTTTGCCGAATAATAAAACCACACAAAATACATGGGCAAATAAACAATATCAAAAGGCCAATACTCCCAATGCGTAAGTTTATGTATAAATAGTTTAAA
The DNA here is from genome assembly GCA_037969645.1 of Ferruginibacter sp. GTDB lineage: Bacteria > Bacteroidota > Bacteroidia > Chitinophagales > Chitinophagaceae > Ferruginibacter. The sequence continues at coordinate 5,329 of JBBKXU010000315.1, forward strand.
TTTTTTCACTTATGATTTTATTGCAGGCTGATGGATTTGCATGGTTTCTTCAAACTGTTTGTTCTCCAGCAGGTCATCATGTGAAAACCTGATACTGTCTTTTTTTACAACTGCTTGAGTAATACTGAATGTTTTCATACCGGTTGTGCGGTTGATGATAAAGCCATTTTCTTCATCGCCATGGTTATAGCCATGAAAGCTACGCACTTCTTCCGCTGTAATGTTCTTTCCGGAATCGACAAATACATCGAACAATTCTTTACGCTGTTTAATTACATCATCTGCATATAAGGTTGAAGACGACCAGATATAATTTTCTGATCTGCTCAATAATTTATCATGCTTTGTGTTTCCATCCCATCTTAATTCATATAAGTTACCAAGTTGGAAGAGAATTACAGTAAAAGGCTCGATATTATCAAGGTTCAAATGTTCAAAAAAAGAATGCGGACTATCAGCTTCAATAATATCAAGCAAAATCAACCCACGGCTTTTTCGGTACGGTGGTTCTGCACTATGCCTTATAAAAGCTCCGTTCAATAAAACGGCTACATTACCGTTATCGCTTGCTGCAAACCAGGTGCCTCCCGCTTTTGCATCTTTTGGAAAAATTATTTTTTTATTTTGTACAGTATGAAAAGCCGGAGCAGCAGCGTTTTTGCGCTGTACATGTTCATCCCGGTTTGAAGTAATAATTACCGAATCATTAGCTCGTACAAAACTTACTGTGCACATTGTTGCCGATGTTGTAAAGTTGAATGAGCAACACCGAATCCATCGGCAATCTCAATATTTTTTAAGCTGAGTAAAGCAACTTTAATTAATGCCTGGTGATGAATGCAATGCTCCAGGTTGTACAAAACCTCCCGGTAGTAATTTGATTCTATGCAAACAGAGTTATCATCAGTATCGCAAAAAATTTTTAAAGTTTTATCAGGTTGCTCAAGATGTTGTTGAATTTCTTTGATGACATCTATTGCCGCTGTTATCTCGTTTTCGTAAACCGGATTTCTTTTACGGTCGTCATATTTTATTTCCCCAGCTTGGTATCCTTCAATAAGGCACTGATACAGTTCAATAATATGCCTGCTGTGCTGCCCTATGCTTGCATTGCTTAACTCACCGCAGGGCTGAGCATAAGCTCCCTGAATGGGTAACTGCGACAACACCTGTATAAGACTGGCCAGGGCTTCGTTTGATTTTTTAAAAACACTTGTCAAAGTTTCAATTTTAAAAGTTGCGGTATATTTTTTCTATGTATAATAATTAAGACGAGACAGCAACTGAATGTAATAACAGCATACGCAAACAAAACTGCATCGCCACCAAAGTTAATACCCAATTTTGTAAGATGAAAGAATATTGCACCGGCCATAAGTCCCAGCCCCATTAATGCGCCCAATAGCGTAGTACGAGGTGCCAGCAAAAAAACTGAAGCTATGAGTTCAGCAATACCAGTTCCAATTCTCCCCCACGGCTCCATACCCAATATAGTAAAGAGTTCAACAGACTCTGGTTTAGCCGTAAACTTAAAATACAATGTTTGTAAAAGTATTACTGCAGCAAGAATGCGTAAAAACCATATAAAAATTGTTATTGTCATCTAATGCAATGTTAAGTTAAAATATTAAAAGCAATAGTCATCTAGCAGACAACACAAAAAGAGCTGATTTGTTTGCTGATAATTGTAATTATATTTGATCATACGAAGTATACAGGCTAAGGGTTTAATTTTTCCGTTTTATACTCGTAAATGCTTTTTCCGCAGAGGTCGCAGAATCCGCAGAGCATTTCAACGATTTCTAAGATCTCTGCGGGCAATATTTGGTTACATTCTTAACATCTTATTCAATTTTTTTGCTGTAAATTTAATGGCGCAGTGATTACGACAAAACGATACTCCACTTTGATGTTCTTCATCCTTCTGGCCATTAATTTGCCGGCACAGAACCTCACAGGTACCTGGGAGGGTAAATTAAGTACCGACCAGATTTTACAGTTGAATATTTTGCAGACCGGTGATAAAATATGTGGCTATACCCGTGACTATGTAATAGCAGATACAAGTAGTTTTTGTAAAGCCTTTTTTGAAGGCAAATACGATGCTAAAAGTAAACGACTATTTATAAACGGCAGGTATTTTTTACAAAATACCAGTACTCACGTATTGATGCGGCTTATATTAAATTATAAAAAAGAAAAAGGGAAAGAAGCATTGGAACAAAAGCCTGTGCCTGTGATTAGTTACAGAGAACGAAAAACCATATTCGGTGTTATCGTAGAGCCATACATGGATTACGACTCCTCTGAATATGTGTACATTAAAAAAATATCGGATCAGCCTTTTGAAATAATTGATTTAATGAAAGACTGTATCGCAGGAGACAAAGTAAAGGACAGCATTTTTAAACCCATTGTAACAACTGAACCAAAAGATAGCCAGCCTGAAATTGTAAAAATTATCGCTCCGGAAAATCCGAAGGATAGTTTGCCCGTTGTTGTTGCCCCGCCGGTGCCTGTAAAAGACAGTATTGCCAAACCCAAAGAACTCGAACAGAGAAAAAATGTTGAGCAAAGTAAGATTGATGTACACGTAAAAACCATTAACCTTAAAGTTTATGACAATGCCATTGTAGATGGCGATACCGTGAGCATTTTGTATAATGGCAGATTACTACTGACTCACCAACTACTTTCGGAAAAAGCCATAGAAATAAACCTTGAACTTGATGAAGGCCAAACCCGCCACGAAATTGTACTCTTTGCCGAAAACCTGGGCAGTATACCACCCAATACGGCCCTAATTATAGTTACCGCAGGTGAAAAGCGTTACGAGCTGTTTGCCAGTGCCAGTCTGGAAGAAAATGCTGTATTGGTGTTTAATTACCGGCCAAAATAATATTTTTTCACCTACTCTTCGTTGTTAGCCAAACTTAATCCTCTATTTAGCTTTGATTTTTGCATATAAAGCTGTTTCTTTAAGAATAATTCCAATTTGAAGCAAACGATCGTTGACCGGTCTATTGCAACATTAATTACTCACCTTAAATATTCACGAATCATGACTAAACTTCTTTCGTCAATTACGCTGCTTTTTTTATGCTTAACCTCCTTTATCGGCTGCAAAGACGACGATAAAGAACATGAAACCACCGAAATCAAAGCATCACATGCTGACACACCCGAGTATTTTCTTTTAAGGCCCGAAGTAGAAAAAATGTATGGCTATTCGCATGCTGTTCGCCTTGGAGACGATATTAAAATTTCGGGCGCTGTAAGTATGGACGACAAAGGCGCTCCTACCGCTGTAGGCGATTTACAACAACAAATGAAAAACTGTTACGCCGACCTGGACAAAATATTAAAACATTACGGCTGTACATTTGATGACGTAGTAGTTGAAAATATTTTTACAACCAATATGCCTAAATTTTTGGAAGCTGCCGGATACAGGGCGGAGATTTACAAAAAGCAATTCCCTACAGGCTCCTGGCTGGGTGTAAAAGAACTGGCCATTCCTGAGTTTATGATAGAGATAGAATTAGAAGTACATAAAGCGAAATAAAATGATTGAACGGCTGCACTTGCAGCCGTTCGTTTTTAAATTTATTTAAATGCATTCACCATGAAAAAAACAAGCTCACTTCTTATTTTATTGATAAGCTTCTATTTATTCTCCTGCAATCAAGCTGCAAAAACTATCGACGAACCCGTAATTGACAACATCATTGAAGAGTTAAAAATTACAATCATGCTGGACTCCTTCAACCGGGCAGCTGCCAAAGCCGACTTCAAAGCTTATTTTAATTTTTATACCGAAGATGCCATTTTTACCGGCACCGATGCAACGGAGCGTTGGGATAAAAAACAATTCATGGAATGGGCAAAACCAATTTTCGACAAAGGAAGTGCCTGGGATTTTACTGCACTGGAGCGACATATCTACTTTGACAAAACCGGTACGCTTGCCTGGTTTGATGAATTGCTGAACACACAGATGAAGATATGCAGGGGCTCGGGTGTATTGGTAAAACAAGGAGATGATTGGAAAGTGCAGCAGTACATTTTATCAACTATGGTGCCCAATGATAACC
>JBBKXU010000316.1:0-73405 GCA_037969645.1 Ferruginibacter sp.
GAATAAGCCATAAAATTTTTCTCCAGTTCTAAATTAAAAGGAATGGGTGTATCCAAAGAAGCACATCTTAACACCGGTGCATCCAGTGTATCAAAACAGTTTTCGCCTATCCATGCTGCAATTTCGCCGCCAATACCACCAAGCAATGTGTCTTCGTGCAATAGCAAAACTTTGCCGGTTGCTTTAACAGCCTCTTTTATAGCTGCATAATCCAACGGCAGTAATGTTCTTAAATCCAAAATATGGAAAGAAATGTCAGTATGATTTTTTGCATAATCCATCGCCCAATGTACGCCTGCACCATACGTGATGATGCTGATATCATCACCGCTTTGAACAAGTCTTGCTTTACCAATTTCTACTTCAAAATACTCTTCCGGCACAGGACCGCTAACCGAACGATACAAAGCCTTATGTTCAAAATACAAAACCGGATTGGGGTCATTAATGGCGGCGATCAACAAACCTTTTGCATCGGCTGGCGTGCTGGCGTAAACTACTTTAAGCCCCGGCGTATGTACAAACCAGGCTTCGTTGCTTTGAGAATGAAATGGCCCTGCACCTACACCTCCGCCTGTAGGCATGCGTATCACCACATCAGCATTTTGTCCCCAGCGATAATAAATTTTTGCAAGGTTATTTATTATTTGATTAAAGCCAACAGTTGCAAAATCGGCAAACTGCATTTCCATAATGCACTTGTATCCCTCCAGGCTTAAACCCAATGCAGCACCAACAACAGCACTTTCGCAAATAGGCGTGTTTCTTATTCTTGCTTTGCCAAACTCTTCCACAAAACCTTCGGTTATTTTAAATGCGCCTCCGTATTCTGCAATATCCTGTCCCATGATGATGAGGTTGGGATGATTGACCATGCTTTGACGCAAGGCTTCTTTAATACCGTCGATGAAACGTTTCTCGTTGCTGGTTTCTCGTTGTTCGTTCATCACATCCTTATACTGCTTCACTGAAGATACTCTACTCACGACTGACGGTGCATAAACATCTCTAATCTCTTCAGCTGTATCAACAACAAATGGTTTTGCCTGTGAACCTATTTTTAATTCTGTTTCGATGTGCGATTTGGTATCGGCTTTTATATTTTCAATTTGAACTGCCGTTAATACATTTTCATTAATAAGGAATTGCTCGTAGTTTTTTACTGGATCTTTTTGGCCCCATTGCTCAAATAATGCGGGTGGCACATATTTTACGCCGCTTGCTTCTTCGTGTCCACGCATGCGGAAGGTCATGCACTCAATTAAATACGGTTTTTGATTTTTGATGCAGTAATCTCTAACACCTTTGATGGTTTCATAAACCGTTAAAATATTATTGCCGTCAATTTGTATGCCTTCAATACCATAGCCAATAGCTTTATCTACTAAATTTTTACAGCGGTACTGTTCACTCACCGGTGTACTTAAACCATAACCATTATTTTCAATAATAAAAATTACGGGCAGATCCCAGACTGCTGCAATGTTTAACGCTTCATGAAAATCGCCTTCGCTGGTGCCACCATCGCCGGTAAAAGCCAATGATACTTTTTGTTCGTTACGCAATTTATAAGCAAGCGCTACGCCGTCAGCAATAGCCATTTGCGGACCAAGATGCGATATCATGCCGCAGATATGATGTTCTTTAGTACCAAAATGAAAACTTCTTTCCCTCCCTTTACTATATCCTTCTTTATAGCCCTGCCACTGCATAAATAATTTACTTAAAGGCATTTTGCGGCCGGTAAATACACCGAGGTTGCGATGTAACGGCATAATCCACTCGTCGGGCTGCATGGCCATGGTTGCTCCTACGGAAATAGCTTCTTGTCCGATGCCACTAAACCATTTGCTTATTTTTCCCTGACGCAGTAAAACGAGCATTTTCTCCTCTATCATACGAGGTAAAAGAATGCTTTTATAAATCGATATTAGTTCTGTATTGGTTAGGTCTTTTCTGTGAAATTGCATACTACTCATTTGGTGTACAAAAGTAATTGATTTGAAAGAGCCATACGGAAACTCAAAAAATAAAATGAGGAACAGTAACAAACTTGGACTGTCAGGGTGAGTTTGTCGAAGCCGGCGTGCCCGCATCACCCCACCTTCGACAAGCTCAGGCTGACAGTTTTCTGAATTCAAAAGGAATAGTAATATTTATAAACTGCAATACATACTGGGTGAAAATGCCTTTTGACTTGGTGAAATTTTTCTTTTATTTTTCTTTAACATTTAAAGTTTGTGCATAGCTTACAAAGACTGCATCTTAGCTGTAAACTATCAATTATGAATAAAAAATCAATACTACCAGTAACCGGCCTCATGCTATTAATAGCAATCGTTTTTAGTGCCTTTAGCAATCCCTCATCTCCCAAAAAACAAAAAAACATAGTGGTACAGCCTAAAATACAGGCGGCTATTTTATTAGATGTTAGCGGCAGCATGAACGGATTGATTGAGCAAGCCAAAGCACAACTGTGGAATATGGTTAACACCATGGGTAAGGCAAAATGTGATAACGACGTAAGCCCAAAAATAGAAATTGCCCTATACGAATATGGCAGAACCACAAACGATGTAAAAGCCGGTTATGTAAAAAAGATAAATGGTTTTATTAACGATCTTGATTCTTTATCGCAAAACCTGTTTAGTTTAAAAACAGATGGAGGTGATGAATATTGCGGGCAGGTGATATTTACTTCTTTACAAGAACTGCAATGGGACCCATCGCCCGAAAGTTATAAAGTGATCTTTATTGCCGGCAACGAAGATTTTTTACAAGGCGGCCTGCATTATACAAAAGCTTGCACCGAAGCAAAAAACAAAGGCGTTATTGTAAACACTATTTATTGCGGCGACAGAATGCAAGGCATAAGGGAGCATTGGAACTTAGCTGGAGAGTGTGGCAACGGTAGTTATACCAACATTAATCAAAATGCAAAGGAAGAGCAAATACCGACGCCGTACGACAGTATAATTTTCTCGATGAACAGCAAACTAAACAATACTTATATAGCGTATGGATATGGCGGAAAGTCGTACCTGGCAAAGCAGGCACAAATGGATAATGCCAATACCAGCATGAGCAAATCGGCCGGACTAAAACGAATACAAACGAAAAGTAACGGGGCGGTTTATAATAATGCCCAGTGGGATTTGGTTGATGCAAAAGAGAAAGAAGGTGATGGCTTTTTAGATAAAATTGATAAAAAAGAACTGCCCGACAGTTTAAAAAACAAAAGCACAGCCGAGCTCAAAAAAATAGTAAATGAAAAAAGTAAAGAACGCAGTGCAGTGCAAACAGAAATAAAAAATTTAAATACACAAAGAGATGCCTTTATAGCCGCTGAAAAAGCAAAGAACGCAACGAATAAAAACAGTGCGGCTACTTTAGAAACTGAGGTTGAAAAGATTATTAAGGAACAGGCTAAGCGGTTTAATATGGTTATTCACTAAGCGACACAGGGGATGATTTTGTTATTTAATATCGTCCCCAACTTTTTTCTTTTCATCGGGAAACGCCTTTTTATGTACCAGTGAATTGAAGAAAGAAAGTAATGCGCCAAATAATAATGCATGCCAGAAGCTGTCTACTTTAAAGCCGTGTACAAAATACGCATCTATCAAAATGATACTGGCATTTATTATAAAGAGAAACAGACCAAGAGTTAAAATGGTGGCCGGCAATGTGAATAATATCAACAATGGCTTTACCGTAGCATCGAGTAGTGATAATACTATTGCAACAATTACAGCTGTGGCAAAATCAGTTATCTCTATACCGGGTAAAATCATCTCCAGTATAAAAACATTTACCGAGCAAACCAATACTTTAAAAAACCATTTTTTCATAACGCCAATTTCTTTGAATGATGCCCGATTAAATTACAACTAATTCGTAAAATTCCTCAGGATTTAAGTATTTTTTTGCAAGTTCTCTTAATTCTTCCGCCGTAATTGTTTTGATTGTTTCTATTGAACGGTAAAAATAATCATCGGTAAGATTATTGAGTATCAGGTTTTTCCAGCGGCCCATAATATGAAATGGACCATCCAGATCGCCCAAGATAGTGCCAATTAAATAATTGCGAACCAACAGTAACTCCTCGTCATCAACCAGGTCTTCTCTTAAAATCTTCATCTCCTTATATACTTCTTCAATAGTTGCTTCGCAAACATCTTTACCGGCTTCGGTGCTTATCATCCATGCCGAATCATGCACATGATTTTGCACATAACTGTGTATGCCATAGGTGTAACCTTTGTCCTCACGAATATTGCTCATGAGTCTGCTGCCGAAAAACCCGCCAAACAAAGCATTCAGCACCATCACTTTCATAAAATCGGGATGATGCCGGTTATGGAATGGCCTTGCAATACGGATAGAACCCTGCACGCCATTTTCATCATTTTGTATGCGATACTTTTTTTCTGTTGCTGCTGTTTGGTCTATTGTGGCAAGTTGATTGTTAAACGGCTTTAAAGACAGATCGCCAAATACATTATTCAGTTGCTCTTCAATATTAGCAGGTAATTTGCCGCTTGCAAAAATCATACACTGTCCGTTAAGGTAATGCTGCTTAAAATAATCTTTAAGAAGGCTGCTGTTTAAAGCATCAAGATCTTCGGGATTGGTGTATTTGCCGTAAGGATGTTCTTCTCCATACAAATAAGCATCAATTAAACGAGTGGCTACAAAATCACTTTTTTGCAAATTAACTTTAAGCCGTTGTTTGGAGTTTTGTTTGTAAATATCCAACTCTGCATCACTAAAAACCGAATCGGTTATCATCTCCCTCACAACAGGCAGCAATGCTGGTAATTGTTTACTTAAGGTAGATAGCGAAACAACGGCAGTTTCGTTATAACATGCCCTGTTACAATAAGCTCCATAATATTCAAACTCTTCACTTAACTGAAATGCCGATTTATTAGAAGTGCCATTCTTTAACAGATAATTAGTGGCCGGCGCTATATTCCTTTGCTGCTCAAACCAATTGCCGGCGTAAAAAACGAGCTCTATCTGAACTACATCCTGTGCGCCGGCATCAACAGTATACACGGGTACACCATTATGTAAAGTAAATTGCCTGTATGGTTTAAGCTGAAGGTTAAATTCTATGGCGTCTTTTATATGTGGGGCTGTTTTTCTGTTCATGTATTGTTTAGTTATTGGAATAATAATACAGCGTATTAGAATTCTTCTCGTCAAAAATTATCTTACTTTCCTTTTGTATTTCATCTGCTGTAACAGCTTGATATCTTTCCAGTTCCTTATTAATTAATTCAGCATCGCCTAGTAACTCGTAAATGGCCAAACTGGCTGCCCTGTTGGTTATGCTCATATCTTCAAAGGCAATCATACTCTCCGTCTTGTTCTTCACTTTGTCTAGTTCTCGTTGGCTAATGCCATCCTGCTGCAATTTTACCAGTTCTTCATTAACGGCAGCCTCTGCATCTTCCATCTTTACTCCTTTAACCAATTTCCCTTCTATTGTCAATAAGCCTGCATCGTTACTGCCCAAATGATAACATTCAATATTGCTAAACAATTGTTTTTCTTTTACCAGTGATTGAAACAAACGTGATGATCCTCCACCACTTAAAACTTCCGTAATCAAGTCAGCTGTATAATAACGCATATCGTTACGTGGATAAATATGCCAGCATTTATACAATGCATCCAAAGGCACATTTGCTTTTATAGTATTTGACTTAGCGGCGGTTTGTTTCGGCTCTACCGGCAGGTTACGTGTATATTTTTCTCCCGTGGGGATAGGAGCAAACCATTTATCGGTAAGCCGTTTCACTTCTTCAACAGTTACGTTACCCGCAACTACCAAAATAGCATTGCTTGGGTTGTAATGTTTGTTAAAAAAAGCCTTTACATCATCCAATGTAGCATTTTCAATATGGCTTAACTCAGCGCCAATGGTCATCCATTTATATGGATGAGCGGTGTATGTAAGCTCTCTCAATTTATGCCAAACATCGCCGTAAGGCTTATTTATATAATGTTCCTTAAATTCTTCGCAAACAACTTTGCGTTGTACTTCCAGGCTTTTTTTACTGAAGGCAAGCGATAGCATACGGTCACTTTCGAGCCAAAAAGCGGTTTCCAGATTTTCGGCAGGCAGCTGACAATAATAATTGGTAAGGTCGTTTGTAGTAAACGCATTGTTTTCGCCGCCGGCAAGCTGCAGTGGCTCATCATATACCGGTATGTTAATGCTGCCGCCAAACATCAGATGCTCAAATAAATGAGCAAAACCGGTTTTTGTTGGGTCTTCATCACGGGCACCAACATCATACAACACGTTAACAACCGCCATGGGCGTGCTTTTATCCTCATGAACCAGCACTCTTAAACCGTTGGCTATTTCAAATTTCTCAAACTTAATCATGTGCAAATGTACGGAGGAGAATAAAACCGAAGCGAAGTTTAACGGATACTTACTGTATTCATAGTTAGTTCTTTTAAAACACCGTCCCTTTTAACTAACACCTTAACAGATTCATACGGCCTCTGCAGCATAGCTTTGTATATCTGCATGTTCAGCGAAAAATTTTTATTTACAGCAATCACTTCATCATTTACTTTAAAATGCGCTTTATCGGCCGGAGACCCTTCAATTACATCTTCCACAATTATTTTGCCGTTAACGAAATAGATACCCAGGCCAGTGTAGGCATAGTCGAAATCTTCTTTAAAATGACTGTTGGGTAATAAGTGAATTTCCCTGTTGGGGTAATTTATAATCATATTAAACCGCCGCAACAGGTCGTTGCCAATAAGTCCGCCGGTAAAGGGATAAGAGGTAACATTATAATCATCTTTATACAAATAAGTGGGTACCGATTTGAACTTGTAGGGACCAATTTTTACTTCTTTTATGAGTGTTAGCCGCATTTGTAGTTTGCCTGCCATCCCTTCGGCCTGCGTTATCACAGGTCTTCTTCTTCGCAGCAAAATAGAGCTGTCCCTGGCAAACTTATCGCTCAGTAACAAACACAAACCTGCACCGGTGTCGAAATAATAATTGAATCCTAATTTTTTTTTGTCCTTTATGTTAAGCCACTGAATGGGTAAATTGGTGAAAGCAGGATGCAGCGTATGTCCATCATTTGGATAGTCAATTCTTCCGGGGCTGTATACTTCTATAAAGCTACTGTCGAAATTTATTTTTACAATATAACGGCTGAAAAAACTATAACCGATAATACCGTCCACTTTTTCGCCATACACACTGCTGAGCACTTCATAATCATTTACATGAAAGTTGAGATGATCTAATTTTAACCCGGGAAAATTCAGGGCTTTATCAAAAGCAAAAGAAACTTTTCTAATTCCTCCAATTCCGGTAATCGTGGTATCGCTTGGTCTGGTTTCTATATTAAACTCTGCACAAGTGGCCGAATCAAGTGAAATGCCACCGCTGCCAGTATCTAAAATAAAATTGAGTGTATCAGGTATATTCTCAAACTGAGCCTTAAGCACCATCACGCCGCCACTAAATGACCTGAAAGGGAAACGGGTTATAAATTTTGCTTCATGCTGTGGCAATATCTCCTGTGCTTGCACATCTGCAAGGGCAAATAAAAATAATATGATTAAATAAACTCTTCTCATGCTATACCAATTCGAATTTACAACCTATTGGATGTACTTTTGCTGTTTATTACACAAAAGGAGTAAGGATGAATTTGAATGATTTATATCAGAAAGCGCTTCGCTTTGAATTTCTTACAGTAGAAGAAGGCATGTTTATGTTTGAAAATGCTGCATTAAGCGAATTAATGTTTGTGGCGGATGAGTTGAGAAAGAAACAAGTACCTCACGGTAAAGTTACCTGGCAGATAGACCGCAATGTGAACACCACTAACGTATGTATTGCCAATTGCAAGTTTTGTAATTTTTACCGCATACCCGGCCATGCCGAAGCTTATATTACCGATATTGAAACATACAAAACCAAAATTGAGGAAACAATTAAATATGGCGGTGACCAACTTTTACTGCAAGGCGGTCATCATCCAGAACTGGGATTGAGTTTTTATATAAATCTTTTTAAAGAATTAAAATCGCTTTACCCCAATATTAAGCTGCATACTTTAGGCCCGCCCGAAGTTGCCCATATCACTAAATTGGAAAAAAGCACACATCGTGAAGTATTGATGGCTTTACAAGAAGCCGGTATGGATAGTTTGCCTGGAGCCGGTGCCGAAATTTTAACCGATAGGGTTAGACGACTAATCAGCAAAGGAAAATGCGGCTCGCAAGAGTGGCTGGATATTATGCATGAGGCACATAAACTCAACATCACCACATCGGCCACCATGATGTTTGGCCACGTGGAAACCATACAGGAACGTTTTGAGCACTTGGTAAAACTGAGAGAAGTACAAAGCCGCAAACCTGCAGAGGCAAAGGGTTTCCTGGCATTTATTCCGTGGACGTTTCAGGATGTAGATACACTTTTAACTAAAATACGAGGTGTACATAATTTAACCACGTCCGACGAATATATTCGCATGATTGCCATCAGCCGAATTATGCTACCTAATATTTTAAACATTCAGGCAAGCTGGTTAACGGTAGGTAAACAGGTGGCGCAAATCTGTTTAAATGCCGGCGCAAATGATTTTGGAAGCATCATGATTGAAGAAAATGTAGTGAGTGCCGCCGGAGCTCCTCATCGTTTTACAAGCACCACCATTCAACATGCAATAAAAGAAGCAGGCTTTGAGCCACAATTAAGAAACCAACAATACGAATGGCGTGATATACCAGAAAGTATTGTTGAGCAGGTTGTAAATTATTAATCACCCCCCGACCCCCTGAAGGGGAGAAATGTAAAATGGAAAAAACAAACAAAAAAAAATTATTACACCGGTTCCGGATTATAGGTATTGCTGAAGGCATTTCTTTTTTAGTATTATTATTCATTGCCATGCCCATGAAATATTTTATGCAGATACCCGAAGCCGTAAAATTTACGGGTTGGGCACATGGAGCGCTTTTTATCGCCTTTCTTTATATGGCATTTGAAGTAATGGGCAGTTTAAACAAGCCTTTTTTGTGGTTTGTTAAAGCTTTTGCTGCAGCTATCATTCCGTTTGGTACATTTATTTTCGACAGACAGTTAAAGCTGGAAGAGTCGCAGCTGTAACTGTAAGCAGTTTAATTACTCGTGTCCTATTCCGTCTATCATTGTTTAATAACGCTTATTTAACGGCTTATCGGGTTTAATAGTTGAATAAACCCCCGATTTCTTTTAAATTTGGTAAGATTTTTTATCAAATTAAAATAAGATGATTAAACAATTACATGTAAAAAGAATTCTTTTTCTATTTACCGTTCTTACCGCATTTAATTTTCAGCAGGTAAAAGCACAAAATAAAACCGAAGCACAAGGGAAGGCTGAAATTTTACACCAGTTAAATACCCTTTTGATTAACACGGTGATGGTTGATTTCTTTACGCCGCCTGTGGCAGCCCGTATTTATTCTTACCCAAATATTGCGTTTTATGAATGTATCAGGCTTGATGATGCTACACTACCAACGATGGCTGGAAAATTAAGCGGGCTTACGACAATTTCTGCTCCGGCAAAAACTAATGAGGTAGATAATTTTATTGCGGCTGCTATTTCATACTCTTACGTGGCACAAAGGCTTGTTGGCACCGAAAAGAATTTTGAAGACTGGCGTCAGCATTTTGTTGATTCGTTGTTGTATAAAGGAGGCAATGCCAACCATATTAAAAACTCTATACTATATGGCCTGAGAGTTGCAGATAATATTTCGGCCTGGGCAAAAAAAGATAATTACAACGAATCCCGTGGTTTACCCAGATTTACCCAAACCGGAAAAGCAGGCACCTGGCAGGCAACACCTGCCGATTACGCCCAGGCTATTGAACCGCACTGGAATACCATGAGGCCATATACTTTAAGTTCGCCAGCACAGTTTTCTCCATCGGAAAAACTAGTGTACGACCTTAATAAAAAATCACCATTTTATAAAACAATGATGGAAGTGTATGAGATTGTAAAAAATCTGGACACCACAAAAAAAGCCATTGCAAAATACTGGGATGACAATCCGAACGTGTCGGTTAACCTTGGCCACCTCAATTATTTTATTCATAAAATTTCACCAGGCGGCCATTGGTTGATGATAACAAAACATGCCTGCGAAGCTAAAAATGAAACTGTAAGCCGCTCTTCGCTTGCATATACACTTGCTTCAGTTGCGTTGTATGATGGATTCATTTCATGCTGGGATGAAAAATATAAGACAGATCTTATTCGCCCCATCACAGTCATCAACGACCGGGTTGACAAAAACTGGCAGCCCTATATTCAAACGCCGCCATTTCCTGAGTTTACCAGTGGCCATGCCGTAGTTTCAAGTTCAGCAGCTACCGTATTAACTGGTTTGTTTGGCGATAATTTTGAATTTACCGATGAAACAGAAATTCCTTTCGGTAACACTTCCCGTCATTTCAAATCATTTTACCAGGCTTCTGATGAAGTAAGCTGGAGCAGGGTTTACGGCGGCATTCATTATCCAGTAACTGCCCGTGTGAGTATTGAACAGGGAAGGGCAATCGGCAATCATGTGTTGAAAACACTGTACCCGGTAGCTATTAAATAAATCAAATTATGTCAGATATTTTTAAGCGTATTTATACGCTATGCTTGTTTGTGTTTTTTTCTATCGTGGCAAAAGCACAACAGGAAGGCGCAACCAAACAATTTACATTACTACCCGGAAGCAGCACTGGTGTTTTATTTAGAAACGATATTGTAGAAACCTCAAACATGTTCATGTATATGTACGAGAATCTGTATGTGGGTGCTGGTGTAGCTATTGGCGATATCAACAACGACGGGTTACCCGATATTTTCTTTTCATCAACCCTTGGCAGCACTAAGCTGTATTTAAACCTGGGTAATTTTAAATTTCAGGATATTACAGAAGCAGCAGGTGTAAATGGTGGTGAGGGCATTAAAACTGGCTGCAGCATGGTTGATATCAACAACGATGGCTATCTCGATATTTTTATCTGCAAGTCGGGTTACAAAGATCCTAACCTGCGTAAAAAAATATTGTACATCAATAATAAAAACAACACATTCACTAATAGAGCAGCTGAGTATGGACTTGAAGAATCGAGTTATACCATGCAGGCTTATTTTTTTGATTATGATAATGATGGCGATAAAGATGTTTATTTTTTAGACCACCCGATTGATTTCAGCAAGTCAATGACCATACCCGCTACTATGGTAAATGGAAAAGTTGTGTACGCACAGGACACCAACACGGTATATGTAAGCGACAGACTTTTTGAAAACAGGAATGGAAAATTTGTTGATGTAACAAAGAAGGCGGGTCTTATTAATCATGCTTTTGGTTTAAGCGCTTCTATTGCTGATATTAATGGCGATGGATGGCCAGATGTATATGTAGCCAATGATTTTAATAAGCCCGATTTTTTATACATCAATAATCGCAACGGCACTTTTACCAATAAACTTTCGGAATACATCAAGCACGTAAGTTTTTCGGCTATGGGCTCCGATATTAACGACATTAATAACGATGGACACGAAGATATTTTTGTAGTAGATATGGCGGTGGAAGATCCTGTGCGGCAAAAACAACTGTTTGCTGTAAACCAGAACTACGACAAGTTCCAGCTATTGCTAAAATACGGTTTGTATTATCAATATCCGCATAACAGTTTGCAGCTTAACAATGGCGACGGATCGTTCAGCGAAATTTCAAATTACTCTGGTGTGTCGGAGACAGAGTGGAGCTGGGCGCCACTGATTGTTGATTTTGATAATGATGGCTGGAAAGATATGTATGTAACTAACGGATTAAAACGTGATATCACCGACTGGGATTATAAAGTTTTCGTGCTCGATTCTATTATCAACACGATGAACAGAGGGCAGGCGGTTGATTTAAATACCTGGTTGCAAAGCATCCCATCGGTACCCACAAAAAATTATTTTTATCGTAACAACGGCAGTTTAAAATTTAATAATTATACCGATACTTGGAGCGATGCGCCAGCTTCTTTTTCAAATGGTGCTGCTTATGCCGATCTTGATAATGACGGCGATCTTGATCTGGTAGTAAATAATGTTGATGGCCCAGCATTTATTTTTAAAAATAATACAAGAGAGCTTTCATCAGCATCTTCACATTTTCTACGTTTTCGATTTTACAAACGCCCTGGTTCATTTGATGAAGTTTATGGGGTAACAGTAAAGCTTACCGATTCAAAAGGGCAAATACAGTACCAACGCTATCACCCGCAACGTGGTTTTTTATCGAGCATGGAACATGTACTTCATTTTGGCACAGCTGCTGAAACCAGCATCGCCAGGGTTGAAATAATATTTCCAAACCGAAAGAAAATTGTAATGGAAAACGTGAAAACCGATCAGGAACTGAAAGTGTATGAATCCAATGCCGTTACCATGAACAACGCCGTGGCTGTCAAGCCAAACATCAGTTTTAAAGATATCAGCAATAGCGGAAAGTTAAAATATACCCAAACAGAAAACGACTTTATAGATTTTAAGAGAGAGCCTCTGATACCCTACAAATGCAGTCGTAAAGGACCATACTATGCCAAGGCAGATGTTAATGGTGATGGCAAAGAAGACCTGTTTATTGGCGGTGCCGCCGGCAGCGAAGCAACATTGATGTTGCAAAATGCAAACGGAACATTTACCGAAAAAAAGATTACAGCATTTGCTGTTGATAAAGGCCAGGAAGATATGAGTGCCTTGTTCTTTGATGCAGATGGCGATGGTGATATGGATTTATATGTAGTAAGTGGTGGTGCAGAGTTTAAAGCTGGGAGTAATTTGTATCAGGATCGTCTCTACATAAATGACGGCAAGGGCAATTTTACAAAATCGCCAAACAGCTTACCCACAGCGGGTTTTAACGGATCTTGCGTTACTGCTTTAGATTTTGATAACGATGGTGACCTTGATTTGTTTGTTGGCGGGCATGTTGTGCCGGGCACTTTCCCAAAGCCAGACAGAAGTATGCTCTTACAAAACAATAAGGGCGTATTTACTGATGTTACCAATCAATTTGCAAAAGCGTTGCTTAGCCCCGGCATTGTTAATCAGGCTGTTTGGGCAGATGTGGATGGTGATGGAAAAAATGAACTTTGTATAAGCGGCGAGTGGATGCCCCTTGAAATCTACAGTTTTGAAAACGGGCAGTTTGTAAAAAGGCAAAATTCGGTTCATATTATTCTACCTTCAAAAAAAGATACATTAATCAGCATGGATGCATTAAGTGGATGGTGGTATAATATGAAAGCCGAAGACTTGAATAATGACGGCCGCATGGATTTTGTAATGGGCAACCGCGGTCTAAACTCAACCATTAAAGCAAATATAAATGAGCCTTGTACCATATATGCAAAAGACTTTGACAGCAACGGCAGTTATGATGCCGTGCTTGGTTTTTACCAATGGGGCAAGTGTTACCCGCTCTTCAGCCGGGATCAATTGATGGACCAGATACCTTCTATGCGTAAAAAGTTTGTACGCTATAAAGATTACTCAGGTACAACCTTAGATGGCATTTTTACCGAAGCCGAGAAAAAAGATATGGATATTTTTAAAACCAACTTTTTTGAGTCGGGTGTGTTGATGAACGAAGGCAATAATACATTTCGTTTTATTCCTTTTGGAGAAAAAGCGCAGTTATCAACCATCAATGATTTTGTTATTGAAGATTTTGATAATGATGGTATAAAAGATATTCTTGTTTGTGGTAACTCTGATGACCCTGCGGTGATGGTAGGTGTGTACGATGCCACGTCTGCACTACTTTTAAAAGGTACCGGCAAAGGAAACTTTACATCTGTTTCTCCTGCCGAAAACGGTTTAACTGTTAGAGGCGAATCCCGTAAAATAGTTTACCTGAAGGAAGGTGGAAAGGCTACGATTATCTTTTTAAAGAACGATGCAGCAGCGCAGGTGTTTATAAAGGAGTAGATTATTTCAACAACAGCTTCTTAAATTTTTCTATCTCTGCAATTTCCAATGCAGAGATATTTTCATTGTTATCATATTTCGATTTTAAAAACAATAGTCTTTTGTGTTGAGGATATTTGTCAAGAATAGCAGCAATTGTATTTCCGAGCGCTTCATCTTTTAGTGGTAGTGGCGCCGATATAGTTGCTGCAGCCCTTTCTCTGGTTGGTTTCTTTTTTATAATCGCTTCTAAAGTAGCTAGTTTACCTTGAGAAATAGTTTGTGTTTTGGTGGCTTTACTGTGCAGTCCTTCTAATTGTTTTCTACTTAGTCCGCCTCGGTTGCAATATTGCTGATGCAGGCTGTTTACAAAGTTTGAGGCAGGGTGCGCCTTCACCATCTCATTTAATATATCGAGTAGTATATCCATTTGTTAATTGAGTGAAAGTAGTAAAATAGTTTTTAAACAATAAAAACATATTTTGCCTTATTCATAAAAACAAAGCCACATGAAAGTGGCTTTGTTTTTATGTTTCTAAAGCTAATGGCGACCCTTACTGTGGCCTTTGCCGTTTCCTTTGCTTTTCTTTTGCTCTTTGTATTCTCCTTTTTGTTTCTTGTACTTAATAGTTCCTTGCTTATTCTTGTAGTTTTTATATTTAGCATAATATACTTTATGCTTTTTATAATATTTGTACGCATCAGGCGTTGTAAAAACTACTTTGTATCCCGAATACATATCATAGTGTGCATGTGCAGGAGGTAAAATGGGTGAAAATATCCACCTGTTGCCGTGCAAATAAACAAATTGCCTGCGGGGTACATAATAATAGGTTTCTATATCGGGCATATAATAATATTCAGCATAATCATATCCCGACGGTCCCCACTCAGGCTGGTCGCCAATATTAATATTTACATTCACTTTTACCTGTGCACTGGTAGTGTCGGCATAAGCCATCGTTAATATCGCAATTAATATGCTTGTTATAAGCTTTTTCATGTTGATAGTTTTTAGTTCACCTGTAATTTTTCAAATATGGTGCCAAAGAAGATTGGTTACGCAATAATTTGATATAGAAAGAGTTATCAGGAAATAATTCGCCTATTTAAAATATTTATTTCATCGCCAACCCCAATCCATTTACCAAATTCTGATGGCGGTATATAACAATCTACAGATAAATAATAACCATGACCATAATCATTTAAATTGGACCAGTCTGGCAGATTTGCAAGCCTTTGTCCGGCAAAGGATTTTTGAAAACCATGGATAAGTTCCCGTGTTTGCGGGTGTCGGGTTGGTACCACACATCTGGCCCTTGGGCTCATACCGTACAGGGTTACATCGCCGATTCTAAATTCAACTACTTCTTTTTCTTTATAAAACAACTTGTCTTCCCAAAAAGCCGGCACATCAGCAATTTCAATTGTGGCTCTCATGCGCTTTCTAATTTCGGCAAGCTGCATTTCATTAAACCAACTGCTAGCAGCTTGCAAACTTGCTGTTGACAAAACGGTAACTCCACTTATTATTGGCACATCTAAAAATTTACCTTCTGTATTTCTATGCAACGTCAGGTCCATTTTAAAAAAGTCCGAAAGGTAGTCATCAATCGAAGTTTTATCTTTTTGCAAATGAAATTCATTCCATGCTGTTGCTGATTCAGGTCTCAAATAAATTATCTCATTTTCAAAATCAACTTTCGATCTTAATAAATGCACCATGGCATTCGATTTGCCGTTTACATACTTTCCATTGGCGTCACGAATTGCAAATTCTCTGTCGTGTACCAATGATCCGCCTTTACCTATTTGCCCTTTTTGCAGAGGCATCCCATCAAGCGATTTTACCGGATAAATGGTAATACTTGCCACCACATGTTTCTTTTCCAACAGATTTTTATTTAGTTAAAAAAATTATAAAGCCTTTTTTCTCTTAAACCAGCATTCCCTGATCCGGTCTCATATTCACAAACAATTTAAAACTTTAATTATGAAAAAATATTTACGTCTCGAAATTTCTACGAATGAAACAATCACTTTTATTGCTATTCTTTGCTGGATCGCAGCTTCCTGCTTTGTTAAGCTGCCTGAAATTAATTCGTTAGGTTACTAGGTATTTTTCCAGCTTTAGGGGCTTTTCAGGTTAAAATTGATGCCAATTATACAATAATTGTAATTGTATGCCGTTAAATCTATTACTAAACCAGTACCCAATGAATAGAAATCCATACCAGGCGAAAACGGGCCATATTGTGATTCAGGCTATTAGAAGCTTCATCAGCAGGTTAAGGCAAAACCCGGATATATACCCGATTCGTTACTACAAAAAGAACCGCAAATTTCGCAATAATTTTAACGGACAGCAGTAAAATAACATATTCTACTGCGGAAAATACCCTCCATAAAACTAAGCAAAACTGCTCTTGACTGGTAGTGTATTAAGATTGTACTTTTGATATTCTAAATCCAATTGTATGAAAAATTTTATCAACAGCAGCGCATTTACTTTAATCAGCTTGATTAAAATGTTTAGCAGAGCAATAAAAAGCATCTTCGACTCTGGCAACAACCGTGAATTTAAAAGGTTAAAAGACTATATTTCTTCTTAAGAGGTCTGGTATTTAACTGAATAAATACTCTACATCTGCTTTAGAAAGGGCTTTTACAAAACTTGCATCATCTGCAATTAACTCGCTGGCCAGTTTACGCTTGCGTTCCTGCAGTTCCAGTATTTTATCTTCAATAGTATCTACGCAAATCATGCGATAGGCAAAAATATTTTTAGTTTGGCCAATACGGTGGGTACGGTCAATGGCCTGTTGCTCAACAGCTGGGTTCCACCAGGGATCAACTATATATACATAATCGGCTGCAGTTAAGTTTAAACCCACACCACCTGCTTTCAACGAAATTAAAAACACCCTGCACTCATCATTATTCTGAAAATTCTGAATGGCTTTTTCTCTGTCGGGTGCCGATGTACTGCCATCAAAATATTCAAATGGTATATTATCTTTAATCAGTTTCTTTTTAATTAAAGCCAGCATACCCAAAAACTGAGAGAAGATAAGTGCTTTGTGGTCGCCAATATTTTCTTCAATCTCTCTGGCTAGTTCATCTAATTTTATAGAATTGTTTGGATATTTTACTTCTTCATTTAAAATAGCCGGGCTGTCGCATATCTGGCGCAGCTTCATCAGGCCCTGCAATATGGTTAATTGAGATTTACCAATGCCTTGCTGATCAATGGTACCCAAGATTTTTTCTCGAAAACTGTTGCGGTAAGCTTCATACACCTTACGCTGCTCTTTTTCCATTTCGCAAAACAAAATGGTTTCTGTTTTTTCAGGTAGGTCTTTAGCAACCTGCTCCTTGGTGCGTCGTAAAATAAATGGAAATAATAATTTTCGTAAATGATCTTTCTGTTCCTGCTCACCAAATTTATCAATTGGCGTTGCAAATTCGTTTCTAAAAAATTCCATATTGCCCAGCAAGCCGGGGTTCAGAAAATTCATCTGTGCAAAGATGTCGAAGGTGTTATTCTGCAAAGGCGTACCACTCATACACAGCCTGTTCTTTGCATTCAACAAGCTTGCAGCTCTTGTAACTTTTGATGCCGGGTTTTTTATCGCCTGGCTTTCATCAAGTACAACATAATCAAAATTTATTTTCAGTAATACCTGTATGTCGCTACGTAAAGTACCATAGGTGGTAATGATGATATTATGCTTTTGTAATTCCTCTATATTCCGACTGCGAACGCTGCCGTGGTGTATATGAAAACTCAGCGAAGGAGCAAATTTCTGAACCTCATTTCGCCAGTTATATATAAGCGTAGTAGGACACACAACCAATGCTTTTAAAGAACCGTTAATTGCCTTATAATGATGCAGCATACTTAATGCCTGAACGGTTTTACCCAAACCCATATCATCAGCAAGAATACCACCCCAGCCCACATCATTCAAATAATTAAGCCATTGAAAACCCGATACCTGGTAGGGACGGAGTATTGGTTGTAAATGTTCGGGAGCCGGCGTTTCCGGAATATTTTTAAACTCCTTCAAACGCTCGTATTTTTCATCCAGTTCAAAACTCAGTTCTTTTTCATCCCTGTTTTCATACAGCTCATCAATCACACTCATGTGGTATTTTGACAAGCGAAGCTGATCGCTTCTTCCATCACCTATTTTAAAGAGCAGAGAATACCTTTTCAACCATTCATCGGGCAAAATACCAAGCGTGCCATCGTTTAACTGCACAAAGGATTGCTTATTTACAAGCGCCGTTTTTATTTCATCAATACCTACCCGCTGCTCACCAAATTCAATTTCAACTTTTGCGTCAAACCAATCGAGTCCGCTGCTTACATGTATATGCGTGTTAGGTCGTGCGGTATTAAAACGGAAATTTCGCAGCGCCTCAAAGCCAAATACCGGCACTTTCATTTCGTTCATCGCATCAATAAACAAAAAGAACCAGTTGTTACGCAATACATCGGCGCCTTTTAATACCAGATTGTTTTTATTATCGTGTGGCCTTACAAATAAAGAATGCAGATTTTCTAACTTTTTTAGAAAAGCCTCCTCAGCCTCCAGGTTACGTTCTATAATGAGTATTTTATCGCCGTCCGGAATAGTAATATTTTCCTTATCCGTAGGCCTTGTCTCAAACCCTTTATAAGTAAATATCGGCTGAAACACAAGATAGTCACCCTTTTCCTGCAATTGCAGTTTCACTTCAGGTTCTCCGCTTTTTACTTCCCTAACCAGGCTCTTATCAAATTCAACCTTATACTCTCTGGTAAGGGGTAGAATCACTTTCTTCATTTTTTCGGCCCAGTTATCTTTACTAAGCTGCATATTCCCTTCTTTCACAAACTTTTCGGCCTGCAAAACGTCCTCGGCTTTTTGCCACAAATACAATACATCATCATTTAAATATACAAGACTGCTGTTGCATTCATTATCTGTAAATGGAATGGTATCGCCCATTAATTTCACTGTACACGCAATTTCAAAGTGATTGTTGTTTGCCTGTACTTTAAAAACCGGCTCAATAAAATGATCGCTAAATTCAATCTCGACAAGATTCGCAGTGGTAAACTGCTTAGACTTTGGCAGATAAAAAATAAAATTACTTTCTACCTGCTCTTCAAATATTTTCTTAAGCTTGGGTTGCAGGTATTCCGCAATAAGTGCTTTTGTATCTTCAGGCAAATCATCCCCGTCGGCGTGAATAATGTTTTCCCAAATACCGCTGAAAGGTGAATTACGATCGAGATATTTATTTATTTCTACAGGTTGCAGCTTACGAACCTGTTGTAAAAGTTGTTTGTCTTCCTCGCTGAATAATTCAGCATCTACAAATTTAGTAAGGTCAATTTTTTCTACCTTACCCACATAATTTACCAGTTCCTCATCTGCTTCTCCCTGTACTGCATCCACATCAAAATAGGGATACATTTTTGCATTAAAATTAAAAACAATGCCGAGTTTTTTCGAAGAACTTTCCTCAACAACAACTTCATCGGCGGGCATAGCTGGCACAATAAAAGCCTCTGCAGGCCTTGCTTGTGCAGTACCTGATGCCACTCTTTTTATGGAGCTGTCGAGTACTTTTAAAAATGGCTTGCCTTCCTTATAAGTAAATTCAAATTTGTCGGTCAGATCTTCGTCCAGACTATAACCATAAATCTGAAGCAGCTTATTTTTTTCCTTATCCCAATTGCGGATGGTGTCAAAATAAGTTGCTCCGTATGCATCTAACAGTTGCAGAAACAATACCGTTTTGTGTTCGCAAAGCGGATGTTCAGACTCGCCGCATTTGCAGGATGTGTCAAAATTTCTTTCGTCATTTTTCTGAATAACCAAAGGGAAAGATTCTCCATCAATAATCAATTCGGCTTCTACACGCTCATCAGCTGCTTTTAAAATATTTGCTTTATGAGTTCGTAAAAGATTTTCTGCCTCGTCATAAATACCTGGCGATGAAAGCAGCTTGATCATCTTTAACTCAATATGCTTCATCTTGGCAACTGTATGGCGCTGATTATACTGAATACTGGTATTACCCAACATATTCTTATCAACCATATCCTGCAGGCGAATTAAAGCTGCAGATCCGTGGCGGCACACATCACCCAAATTATAAGGACATGAACAGCGGACCGTCATGGTTTTAGCTTCCGTATACTTTTGAATATAAACTTTGTAAAAAGTAGCATAGCTGTCGTCTTTCACCCTGAATACGATGCCGCCCATCAATTGGTCGTGTTCAACTAACTCCACAAACCCCATGGCATGAATTTTTTTGCCACGGCGAATTACTTCGTCGGAACCATTGTTGTAAACGTATTTAATAAGGTGCGGTAAAGCCATACTGGATTTCAGATTGCCGATTTACGATTCCGGAACGCCTGGTATTTCATCGTTTTGAAATACAACTCATTCCGGAAAAGGCAATTTGCAAAAGTAACGAAAAATAAGTGAGCCTTGAAATGTTAGTAAAAGAATAGTAAGAAAAATGCGTTAAAGGACTGTATGGGATTGAATTTAGGCAAAAATTACTTCGCCAGCAGTTTTCCATCTTTATATTCAACAGTAGTGTTGGCCGCGTCGGCTGTTAAGCAATACCGAATATCTTTTTCCAGTCCAAAGCCAGAAAGACGTTGATAATGCGACGCGTTTTTTGACTTCATAAATTCAAACAAATCGCCTTTAGCATCCTCATACATAGATGCCGCAATCTGGGAAGAGTCGCAGTTGATGGAGAAATGTTTGCCAATACGATTGATAACTGCCCCGGCAAACAATGTATCTTCTATATTCACTCTATTCTTCCAGGCAGCACAACCTAATATTACATTTTGGTTTTGTGCTACTAAATAATCACAAACGGCCGAAAGATTTGGAAACGAACCGGTGATGATGCCTTTTGCATTCCTCTCCAATGCCATATGCAGTAAACGAGTGCCATTGGTTGTAGTAAGCACCAATGTTTTGCCTTCAATAAATTCACGAGGATATTCAAACGGGGAGTTCCCATATTCAAGCCCTTCGGCAATTTGTCCATCTCTTTCGCCGGCGGTAATGCTGTCAATTTGTTTGCCAATGCGAATACATTCTGTAACACTATCAACAGGTATTATAGCTTTTGCGCCATTATGTAAAGCTGTAGCAATGGTAGATGTCGCTCTCAATACATCTATTATTACTACAATGCTTTTATCAACTGCATATAAATCTAAAAGTGCTGGTGAGAAGCAGGTATATAGTTCTGGTTGGGTTGTTTGCATTATTTAAATTTAAATTAAAATGGCTTTCCATTTTTGTGTTTCGGCATAATCTTTAATAACGATATTTCGCTTTATTAACAATTTTTCTATGTATGATTTCAGAAAAAGTGCATTGACAATTTTACCGAGGATACCATATGGTGTTTCAAAATTTAACAGGTCTATTACAATAGTGCCGTTATGGGCAGCTTTAAAATGATGCTCATGATGAAAACTTATAAAATCTCCTTTTATCATTTCATCTATAAAAAAATCCGGGGCCTGCATTTCAGTAATCTTAGAAGTAAACAGTCGTGTTTTAAAAAGGTGTTTAGCTTGCCAGGTAACGGTTTCGTCTTTATTTATTAAGCCGGTGATTGTGCCGTCAATTGCTTTTTCATTAGTAGCTGCTGTTGATATTTGGTGCAGGTTTATGCTGCGGCTTAAATCGAAAACACGTTCAATTGGTGCTTCTATAAATGAGGTAATATGAATTTTAGGCATAGTTTAGTAATGGATAATGGGTTAATGGATAAATAATAATGCAATAAATTAAAAGACTTTTGCGAAAATGTAGACTGTACAATTCGAAAAAATTATTCATTATCAATTAATAAATTATCCATTACACAAATGGCATCTTTACAACCTTTGCTTTTATTAAAGTATTTCTTACACTGATATAAATTTCACTATCAGCAGTAGCATATTTTGTTTCAACATAACCTATACCAATAGCTTTGCCTAAGGTAGGTGATTGTGTACCGGAAGTCACCCTGCCAATTGTGTTGCCTTCAGCATCTTTTATTTCGTAATCGTGACGGGCAATGCCTTTATCCAGCATTTCAAAGCCAACTAATTTTTTGGTCAGTCCTTCGGCTTTTTGTTTTTCAAAATAAGTACTGTTTGTAAATGCTTTACTGAATTTTGTTATCCATCCCAACCCTGCTTCCAACGGCGATGTGGTATCGTCAATATCATTTCCGTATAAGCAGTAGCCCATTTCCAAACGAAGGGTATCTCTTGCACCCAGGCCAATGGCTTTAATGCCGCCTTTCTTCCCTGCTTCAAAAATAGCATCCCAAATTTTAGAAGCATTATCTCCCTCGTCTTCAAAATAAATTTCAACACCACCAGCGCCGGTGTAACCGGTTGCACTTATCAAAACATTTTCAACACCGGCAAATGTGCCTTTGGTAAACGTGTAATACTTTAGGTTCATGATATCCAGTTCGGTAAGCGGCTGTAACATCCTGGTTGCATTTGGGCCTTGTATGGCCAGCAGCGCCGTTTTATCAGAAATGTTATGCATCTCTACATCCTTATCATTAAACAGCTGAATCCAGTTCCAGTCTTTTTCAATATTGCTGGCATTTACTACCAGCATGTAGGCTTTGTTCTCTTCCAGGCAATACACGATCAAATCATCAACAATGCCGCCGTCCTTGTTAGGGAAGCAGCTATACTGCGCCTTACCTACTGTTAATTTTGAAGCATCATTGCTGGTTACTCTTTGAATAAGATCAAGCGCATTGTCTCCCTTTAAAATGAATTCACCCATATGGCTCACATCAAATACACCAGCCGAAGTACGTACTGCAGCGTGTTCATCATTAATACCCGAATAACTAATGGGCATATTATATCCGGCAAACTCGGCCATTTTAGCGCCAAGGTCAATATGTTTTTGAGTGAAGGGGGTATTTTTCATTAATGCAGTTTTTTGATAAATAATTTTGTCAGTTGCAAATGTAAAATAAAAAGTTGAGGGAGGGGCTATAGCAAACTGTGTAACTGCATTAAACCGTCTAACGGCGTTGAGCCGTCTTGACGATAAAAAAAGTCCCCCGAAAAATCGGGGGACGGTGTTGCTTCAACTTCAACTCAACTATTGAAACTATTTCTAATTGTGTTCAAAAATATCCTTCAGTTCCTCACATAGCTCGTTCATTTCTACACAAACCTGTTTCGAATTCTTTCTATCGTCAATTTTTATTCTTAACTCACCGCGGTTGCTGTTTATATGAATCGTAGCATTGTCATCCAGTGTAATTTCATCATCATCCCTGTCGTTTTTAAAACTAATAACGCTGTTATTTATCAACTTATCATCAACGTAAACCTGTACGGTATGAGATTTCTTCTTATTGTACAACTCCTCCATATCATAGTCATCGTCTGAAACAGTAACGGACATATCGTGGTGGTGAAAACAAGATGTCATCCCTGCAACTAACACAATTCCCAAAACAGCTGAAATAAAGTATTTTTTCATTTTAGTTTATTTTAAAAATGACGAAAATGGTTTAGTTAATATTCATCATCGGACTGTAAACCGGTAACCTCGAACTTAAAGGAGTTGGCTCTTCATTATCGCCTATCTTCTCCAGCTGTTGCTCAATTTTTTCTTTTACTTTTTCCAATGAGTCTTTCATTTTTTGCTTTTCCTTATTCAGTTTCAATTCCAAGGAATCTACCTTATTCATGGGCTCACCATCACTGTAGCGGTAATTATCATTACTGTGATCGTTCGTTATCACTTCTACGCCCTGACTGTTGATATTTATTTTAGTTCTGCCAGATGACTTCCTGCTGGCCGGCCTATCATTCATGTCATATAAACGTCCATCAGCTTTCATAATATATTCAACACCGGTTTTCCAGTCTGATGCCTGGTCATCTGAATCATAGTACCAGTCATCTACAGCCCAATTATTACCAAAATGTACGTTGCCAAACCAGCTAATGCTTTTATCAATCTTTATTTTTTTACCTGCTGGTACATACACAGTAAGTACTACCCTTTGGTTGCGGAATTTATCTGTCTTATTAATTGCGATTCCTTTATCCATCAGCAATACACTGTCTTTTTGTACAGCATTGTACATAATATCTGCGGCATTATTCTCTGCGATAGTTCTCGATCTGCCGGTAGCCATTTTTATCATGGTTACTTTAAAACTATCAGTTAGTGATTTTACAATACGTACTTCAACATTGTTTACATAAGCAGTATCATCATAAATACTCTCAAAGGGTTCAAACCTGAAAAAACGACGGCTGTTGTATTTTTGCAATGGCGACTGTGCTGTTATCTCCAGTTTATCTACTGCCGGATTGCTTAATGCAATCTCATGTTCAGTTATATTTTTACTGTTGTAGTTAAAGTCTCTTGCAATGGACGACACTAAAAGTGTAACACATATCCAGCCAATAACCCACATGGCACCAAAGGACCAACCTAAGATATTGCTGTTACTTTTAGATCTTGCAATCTTCCTTATTATCCAGGTAATTGCTCCAATTAACGGAACGGCCAGGAAGAAAATTAACGTGCCCCAGGCAAATAAATTCTGATAATCGTTGTGAATTATAAAGTCTTTCAGCGGGAAATAACCGATGGAGAATACCAACAGTACAAACAGCGCTATAAGCAACATCAGACCAACAAAACCAATAACACAATAAGCAAATATCTTAAGCATTAAGACTATAATGTCTCCAAAGGAACTACTACTTCGTTTTGCAATTTTATTTGCTTCGGATGTAACCAGTTTTGCTTTTTCTCCTGCTACAGCGCCTGCTTCTTTTCCAAATTTCTGTGCTCTTTGCTGCACGCCTTTCATCTCTTCCATTACAGAATGCTTGATGGAATTGAGATCTACCTTTTCACCTTTCATCTCTAGTTTTTCGGCAGTGGTTACCGCCTCGGGTATTACCAACCATAGTATAATGTATATGATTAAAGCACCCGGACTAAATCCAATTCTTAAAAAATCAGGAAAGTCTAAAAAGCCCCAATGACCCCAACGGAAAACATAAGACAAAAACGGCAGTGCAAATAAAACTCTTGGAATCCATGCATTGATGCCGAAGTAATTTCCTATACCACCGCAAACCCCGCCAATAATTTTATCATCATTATCACGATAAAGCTTTTTTCTTTTACCTCCTATAACTTCGGTTCCACCGCTGGGCAAAAAGGCCCATAATAATATATAAGCAAAGAAGCCAATTCCGGTTACAACAAACAGAATTCTAACTACTATGGAATCAATCCCAAAATAGTTTGCAATACCAGAACAAACACCACCAAGAATTTTGTTGTTCTCATCTCTGTAGAGACGCTTGCTACGCTGTGTAGTTTCTTTAGGTTGCTCTTTTTCTCCAGATTCTTCTGATGTATTTGGTTGTGCAGCTCCCATTCCGTCCTCTGCTTCAAACTCCTCGGGGCGACCCATGCTTTTTATTATAGCATTTACATCATCATCGGTAATACAGGTAGCTCCCTTGTTAAGTCTTTCTTGAAAAAGCTCACCAATACGACTTTCAATGTCGTTGATGATTTCATCCTTACCTTCTTCATTTGCAAAATGGCGGCTCAGGCTTTCGGTATAATCTTTCAGCAGGTCAAATGCTGTTACTTCTATCGGAACAACCCGTCCCTGGAAGTTTATATTTATTACTTGTTTCATGGCTTTAGTTTTTTCGTTTCGTTAGTTGATTTGTACCCAACAAAAATCATGGCTATACTTTTTTTATTGAGAGTCGTTGAAGTTGTTGTCCTTTTCTACATCAGGATCATTGTTAATAATAGGTATTTCTTCTGATGCCGGTTCAAATTCGGTGTGGGTTAATGCCCTCACCGCATTGGCCAGTTCAAACCAGGTCGATTCCAGTTCTTTGTAAAACTCACCACCTTTTTCCGTCATCGAAAAATATTTACGTGGCGGCCCACTGGTACTTTCTTCCCAGCGATAAGATAAAAGTTCTGCGTTTTTAAGCCTTGTCAGCAGAGGGTACAAGGTACCCTCCAGCAGGTTCAGGTTGGCCGCCTTCATTTTTTCAATGATATCCGAAGGGTAGGCTTCACCCTCTTTTATTATAGAGAGGATGCAGAACTCCAGAACTCCCTTTCGCATCTGGCTGGCTGTGTTTTCAATGTTCATGGCTTCATTTTTTTACCTCACTTCGGCCCTCTCCTTTTGGAGAGGGTGAAGCGAAGAGCTTTTCGAAATAATTTTTCATGGCTATACCTTCGATCCCGGCTTTTCCACTCATCCCCATGGCTAATAGGAAAGTGGATAATCTGAAATCAATTAGTAAAACTGCTATACTTTAAGAACTTATGACAGGGTTTAACCGGTATATCCCCTATCACAACACAAAGATACTGGAATTTTAGTACTATGCAACACATAATACCATATTTTTTATAGTAGTGGGCTCTGAATAATACCATTAAATCTGTGAAAGGCCTTACTGTATTGGCTTTCGCAAGATCAATGTATTTTTTAAGCATGGCTCAGATTTGATAAACGGCAGATTTGAGGGTATAAATGGCATTAAATCATTCTCTTTATGAGAAAAATTAGTCCCTTCTTGAGATATTGTCTTAATATCACAGTATTGCTGTTAATCTTTTTATAACTTATTATAAAGAAGCAACATTGGACAATAAATTGTGTCTAACTAATAAGGAGGACAATAATCATGAAATACATTTTTTACATATTATTAAGCACACTTGTTTTTGGGGCTTGCAAAACAAGCAAGGATTACCTTTCACGCAGTGATAGCGATAAAACCATTTTTGATGCGGTTAAAACACTAAAAAAGTATAGTGGTGATAGTACAGCCCTGAATGCTTTACCTATATTATACACAACAGCCCAACAAAGAAATTTAAGAAAAATAAACAGCTATACGAGCTCTAAGGAATTAAACCGCTGGGATAAAATTATTGACGGTTACAACACTTTGCAGGAAATGCACGATGCTATTATGGAAGTGGATGCAGCCAGTAGATTAGTAACGCCCGTTAATTACAATCAAACCATTTACGATATTAAGCGCCAGGCTGCTGCCGATTATTATGCCACTGCAACCGATTATTTAAACAAACCCGGCCGTGCCGATGCAAAGCAGTCATATAACTATTTTAAAAAGGCAGATAAATATGTGCCGGGTTATGAAGATGCTACCGTGAAGATGGACGAGGCCTACCAAAACGCAGTTGTAAATGTGGTTATAAATCCCGTGCAGGATAATTCGTATTTTTTTAATACCGGCTGGGGCAACTATGGCTACAATTACAGTAACGAATATTTTCAGCAATCATTGGTAAGAGATTTAAAAGGCATTAACAACAGCCGTTACCCTGCCCGTTTTTATACCGATTGGGAAGCAAGGCGTGATAACGTACTACCCGACTGGGAGGTAAACCTTACACTGCGTAATATGAATATTCCAAGGCCGCTAACGTACAATTACACCCGCAATGTTAGCCAACGGGTTGAAACAGGCCGTGACACCAGCGGAAAAATAATTTACAGAACAGTGTATGCAACAGTTAATGTTGCCAGACAATCATTTACCGCCCGTGGGGATATGGAGGTTAATATTACAGACCTTGCCACCCGTAAAAATATTGTGTACAATACTATTAGGGAAGATTACCGCTGGGAAGAAGAACATGCAACCTACAGTGGTGATAGTCGTGCACTTGGCCCTAATGAATGGTCGCTAATTAACAACAGTTATTACAACGAACCACGCAAAGAAGATATATTGAATGAGTTATACCGAAGAATATATCCACAGGTGAAGAATAAGATAAGTTATGCAGTAGATTGGTAGCTAAGGGTTGACTAAGAGGACAAAGGAGGAAAAGAGACGAAGGAGAAATACGCTTAGATAAAAATTATATAAGTCAGCCAACTCATCAGATATGCCAGCCCCGTCATGTAAACGAGTTGTATCATTGGCCATTTCCAGCTTCGTGTTTCTCTTTTTACAATTACCAAAGTACTCATACATTGCATGGCCAATACATAAAATATCAGCAGCGATAAACCGGTAGCAAGATTATATACTTTGGTTCCATCGGGCCTAACAGCCGCAGCCATTTTTCCACGCAATGTGTTGTCGTTTTCATTCGCACCTTCGCCAACGCTATATAACGTTGCCATCGTGCCTACAAAAACTTCTCTTGCGGCAAATGAAGTAATTAAAGCAATACCAATTTTCCAATCGTAACCAAGCGGACGAATAGCCGGTTCAATAGCTTTACCCAATGTACCTGCAAAAGAACTTTGCAGCAATTCTGTTCTGCGTTGCTTATTCAATTCTGCAGATTGTGCTGGATTATCTTTTATCAGTTGTTCGTATTTAACTGTAACATTGGCCATTTTTTCTTTGGGGCCGTAAGTGCTCAGGCCCCATAACAACAGGCTTATCAGCATAATCACTTTACCGGCATCAAACACAAATATTTTTGCTTTTTCTATCATGGTGGTTAAAGCATTCTTCCACCTTGGCGCCCGGTACATTGGTAGTTCTAAAATAAAAAAACTACGCTCGGTACTTTTGATAAACCATTTCATTACCCAGGCAACTATCAATGCCATTACTGTGCCCATCAAATACAGGCCCATCATCACCAACCCTTGTAAACTTAAAAAGCCAAAATATACTGTAGAGGGAATAACCAGTGCAATTAAAATAGTGTACACCGGCAGTCTGGCACTGCAACTCATAAGCGGTGTTATCATAATAGTGAGTAACCTTTCTTTTTTGTTCTCAATATTCCTGGCGCTCATTATGGCCGGTACAGCACAGGCAAAGCCGCTGATCATAGGCATTACACTCTTTCCGTTCAGGCCTACTTTACGCATCAGCTTATCCGTAAGGAAACTGATACGAGCCATATAACCGGTATCTTCCAAAATGGTTATCAGCCCAAATAATATCATGATCTGCGGAATAAAAATAATGATACCACTGAGGCCTGCAATAACACCGTTAATCAACAGATCGCTCCACCCGCTTACCGGTAATGTATTGCTGAGCCATCCACCAAGCTCTCCAAACATCCACTCAATTCCATCCATGGGATATTTAGCAACCCAAAACACACTTTGAAAAAGCAGGAACAACACGGCCATTAATATGATATAGCCCCAGCGACGGTGCAGCAACAAATCATCCAACCTTTCATTAAACATGGCTTTTTGCAAGGGGTCGGCCTCTACAACCGTTTGCTGCATGATATGTTTGATGCGGCCATAACGCAGCATAATTTCTTCGGCCTGAGTTTTAGTAGGATTGAATTTGTTATCAATCTCAATCTGCTCAATCGTTTCCTGCATACCGTCTTCCAGTAAAAAATGTTCATGGTTGATGAGGTAATGAACGGCAGTGTAATTGCTGATATCTGGATAGTGATCTTTTACTTTTTCAATTGCATTTTCGGCCAAAGCATTATTATCAATAAAATCCCGGGCTGGCGGTTGGTATAAATTCTCTGCAGATTGTTCAATTATTTTTTTTAATTGTTCAAGCCCTTTATTTTTTCTGGGATTAATTTGAACAATAGGCACACCCAATTCTCTTTCCAACCCCGAGATATCAATTTGCGTTCCTTTGCGTTTGGCCAAATCCATCATGGTAAGTGCCACAACCACAGGAATATTGAGGTCGATGATTTGAGAGCAGAATAAAAGATTGCGTTTTAAATTACTGGCATCGGCAACAAGTAAAACCATATCTGGCTTAATGGCCTCATCCTGGTCTAATAAAACCTTGTAAGCTACCCACTCATCACTTCGTTTTGGGTATAAACTGTAGGAGCCTGGCAAATCAATAATAGTTGCAGCAATATCGGCAGAAATTTTACTCTGCCCCATCTTTTTATCAACCGTTACACCCGGAAAATTACCCACCTGCTGATTTAAACCCGTTAAATAGTTAAAAAGGGAGCTTTTTCCGCTATTGGGATTACCTACTAATGCTATGTTTATATGCTTTGACAATATAATTTCGTGTGCAAAAATAACGGTAAACCATTGTACCGGGTTACGAATTAAGAAAGATGAACTACTCCATGCGGAAATCCTGATTAACAGCACTTGTGGCTAATTTTTACAATCTATTTACAGTTTTCGCTCTTTACTAAGTTACCTTTGTTACTCCTCAACAAATTCTTTTTTTACATGAAGCACATTCTCTGGCTCTTACTCCTCGTTTCAACTGTTAGTTTGGCACAAAGAAGAAAGAAAGCCCAAATTAAAGCCGATAATATTGTAATAACTGCTTTACAAACCCATATTGGTTTTTTGGCCGATGATAAACTCGAAGGTAGAAGAACCGGGACCGCCGGAGAAAAACTGGCTTACGAATACATCAGCAAACAGTTTAACGAAGTTGGTTTAATGGCCAAAGGCGAAAATGGAACTTTTATACAGCCATTTGAAGTTTTTGAAGGTAAAGAAATTAACCCGGCAACGCATCTTACTATTAATGGTTTTAATCTGATGTTAGACCGGGATTATTTTCCCTTCACTTTTAGTGCCAATGGAAAACTTACTGCGTCGGCTTCGATGGCTTTGCCCGAAAGCGAGTCGGTTTGGTTTTGGGATTTAAAACAAACCCTTGATGAAAATAAAAACAATCCGCATTTCGACCTGGAAGATGCTATAATTAAAAAAGTAAATGATGTTGCGAAAAAAGGTGCTGCTGCGTTGTTAATACACAACAGCTCAGAAATTAAAGATGAATTAAAATTTGATCCTAAATCTAAAACGGAAGTTGCAAAAATTCCGGTTTTGTTTATTAATAAAGACATTAAAACAAAATTCTTGCATGATGATTTAAGTTTTGTTGATTTTAAACTAGAGGTTGCCATTGGCGATAAAAAAAGAACCGGGCATAATGTGGTTGGTTATATAGATAATGGCGCTGCAAACACGGTGATCCTTGGCGCTCATTATGATCACCTTGGCTTTGGTGAGGATCATAATTCTTTATTCACAGGTGCTGAACCGCAAATACATAATGGTGCAGATGATAATGCCAGTGGCACAGCTGCATTGATAGAGTTAGGCAAACAGTTAAAAAGTTCTAACCTAAAAAATAATAACTATCTATTTATAGCTTTTTCGGGCGAAGAGTTGGGTTTGTATGGCAGTAAATATTATACCGAAAACCCAACCATCGATTTTACAAAAGCCAATTACATGATTAATATGGATATGGTGGGTAGGCTTAATGAAAGTACGCATGGCTTAACGATTGGGGGTTACGGCACTTCACCGGTTTGGGGACAACAACTTTCGACGAATGATAAATATTTAAAAATAAGTTTCGATAGCAGCGGCAGCGGACCAAGTGATCATACATCTTTTTACCGAAAAGATATTCCGGTTTTGTTTTTCTTTACGGGTGCTCATAGCGATTATCACAAACCAAGTGATGATGCAGATAAAATTAATTACAAAGGCGAGCTGGTTCTGATAAAATATATTTACAACGTTATTGAGAAAACAAATGATAAAGGAAAACTTGCCTTTACCAAAACCCGTGAAGCACAGGCACAAGGTAGGCGAAGTTTTAGTGTGAGTCTGGGTATTATGCCCGACTATACTTTCAGTGGAACCGGTGTAAGGGCCGATGGTGTAAGCGAAGGAAAAGTTGCAGAAAAGGCAGGCATAAAAACAGGTGACGTAATTCTACAGATAGGCGATTTTAAAACTTCTGATGTGCAGGGATATATGCAGGCATTGGGTAAATTTAAAAAGGGTGATGCTGCAAAAGTTACCGTAAACAGAAGTGCAGAGGAACTTGTATTTGATATAATTTTTTAACCCTTTTTTGAAGGGCAAAGCATGAAACTAAAAATTGATAATGAAGAGCTTGCTGAAGAGTTTTTTGAAGACTCTTTATTGCTGGGCATTGTTGCCCCGGTAAAAGATTATCAGTTTAGCTGGCAGTTAAATCAATTGCTGGGACTCGATTTTAGGGTTAATAATGAAATAGAAATTCAGCTTAATAAAAAGCAACGTAAGTATTTTTTCAGTATTTATGAATATGCTGTGCCAGCCATCTGCCTTACCCATTACCTGTATAATAACCAGCACGATGGAGAATATTTATTGCCAGAGTTTAAGCACCTCGATTTTTTGTGGCTGATAAAAGGAGACCCCATTTCAACCGAGGATTTGAAAATATTAATACAGTCTATCAGAACGTTACCTGGTGTGCAACTGGTAACCGAAATGACGAACGAGAAAATAAAACACAAACAGCATCTTATTTTTTAACTCACCCCCTCCGCCCCCTAAAGGGGGAACCGAGGTTTTAGAAATATTTCGATTCATTAATCTAAAATCAAACTAATTATGTGGTCAGAAATTGATAATAAACTATATCAGGAATTTAAATTCCCTGATTTTTCAAAAGCCTTTTCTTTTATGACCAGAGTGGCCATGGCAGCAGAAAAGATGGATCATCATCCTACATGGGAAAACACCTACAACAAAGTGGAAATTTGGTTAAGCACTCATGATGCCGGAGATATTGTAACGGATAAAGATCGAAAGCTGGCTGCAATAATTGATAAGCTGACGAATTAGTTTTTTTGCCTGCTGAATTCGCAGAAGGCGCTGAGAAGAAAGTTTATTTCAGCGCTATCAGCGGGAACTTTTTCTCACATAACCAATCAATGCGAATATTGAAACAGCCGTCCAGGTTGCTTCTAAAATTACGAAAGGTATATAATCAATCATCCAGGAAGCAAGACAGGCAAGGCCTGCGCCAATGATGTTCAGTAAAATATATGAAAGGCTGTTAGAAGATAATTTTTTAACCAGGTTCAATAAGAATGCCAGCAGCAAAATTGCAACACCAGTAAATCCTATCAAGTTGCTTGTATCTAATGTTAGCAGTTCCAATACCGGTTATTTTGTTTTTATTTCTTTCAATGCTAAATAAAAATCATTTTTCATTCTGATGATTATTGGCATTTTAGCAGATGTGCTGAACGTGAAAAATGTTTCATAACCTGTTGATTTCCCTTCGGCGTTAACTTCTTTGGCAAGAAGCTCCTCTACCATTTCCTTTTCTCCATTAACTAATATTTTTAACTCTTTTGGGTCCTCTGAAACGTTAGTCATTTTTTTGGGCGCATCGCCAATATTCATACTTATTGTAACAGCTTTGGTTCCCTTGGTTAAACTTGTAAAGCTGTTTTTGCTGAGCCATACGCTAATGGTATTGTCATCCAATGTTTTTTGCCCGGGAGCAAAATAGTTATACATGGTATTGG
This sequence comes from Ferruginibacter sp., assembly GCA_037969645.1. Taxonomy (GTDB): domain Bacteria; phylum Bacteroidota; class Bacteroidia; order Chitinophagales; family Chitinophagaceae; genus Ferruginibacter. The sequence goes on from JBBKXU010000316.1 coordinate 33,409, forward strand.
CGGCAATCATTGCCTGCGGCGTATGTGTTATCGTGCCGTTGCTTTTTGAGTCGTTAGTCATCTCCCAATCGAATATTAAAGCCGGTGCCAGTGCTTTTACGGTAACAATAAAATCGTATTTCTGGCCATTGGCCTCAACGCCGTAAATTAATTTTGCACCGGGTTTTATTAAACTTTGAAGATTAACCTGTGCAAAAGAAAAAACACTGAGCGTTAACAGTGCGGAGAGGCTGATAAATTTCTTCATGGTGATTTTGTTTAAAACAAAAGTATGAGATTCCTGCTTAGATATAAATACCATTGGGGAGATATTTATTGTTTTACAAAAACTGTTTTCTCTGATGCTTCTGTAAATACGCCGACTGGTTCCGTAAAATTTTCTAGTCCGTTTTCATTCAATAATTTTTTTACCGTATCAACAGCTTTCGCATCAACTGCAATTAACAGACCGCCGTTCGTCTGCGGATCGGGCAGTAAATTAAATGCTTCCATCACGTTCACGCCCTTTTCAAATCCGGTTTTGGCACTATAGCTGTTCCAGTTGCGGTAAGTAGCATCGGGTACAATACGTTGCGTTAAATATTCTTTTACACCATCTGCAACAGGCAAGAGAGAATAATTTATTTCTGCCGAACAATTGCTTCCTTCTGCCATTTCTATTAAATGACCAAGCAGCCCAAATCCCGTAATATCAGTCATAGCTGTTACGCCATCAAGCTTACCGAGTGCTTCACCAATTTTATTAAGTTGGGCCATCTGGTTTATCATTACGGGCACGTGTTCTTCTTTTATTAATCCCCTTTTTTGTGCGGTTGATAAAACACCCACACCCAGCGGTTTGGTTATAAAAATCAAATCGCCTGCTTTTGCGGTGTTATTTTGTTTCAGGTTTTTTATATCAACCAACCCACTTACAGCTAATCCAAAAATGGGTTCGGCGCTGTCAATACTATGTCCTCCGGCTAATGGTATACCGGCTTCTTCACAAATTTTTCGGCTACCGTCCAATACTTTCTGAGCTAGTTCTGCAGGCAGTTTTTCTACCGGCCAGCCTAAAATAGCAACGGCCATTAAAGGTTTGCCGCCCATGGCATACACATCGCTGATGGCATTGGCGCTGGCTATACGGCCAAAATCAAATGCATCATCAACAATGGGCATAAAAAAATCTGTAGTGGAAATTAATGCCATTCCGTTTTCCAAATCATATACAGCAGCATCATCTTTACTACTGTTGCCCACTAAAAGTTTACTATCAGAAGGTATAGCAATATTTGTTTTTAAAATTTCGTCGAGCACTTTAGGAGCAATTTTGCAGCCACATCCTGCCCCACGGGAAAACTGTGTAAGTTTTATATTTTCTTCTTTATCCATAATTATTTCTCTTTTCGCTTAAACTCAATGGCCGCATTCTTTTTTAAATCGCCGCTAAAACGTATTTCATAACGTTCTTTACCATCATACACAATCAACAAACCGGTGTTTGGCGGTAGGCTTCCCAAAGTTTCAGCATACATCACAATCTGAATAGTTTCGGGCAAATCTTTTGTGTAAATAACTTTACGGACAGCGTTGGTGCTTAACCCAACATTAGGCATAATAACTTCACCATTCATTAATACACTTACCGTATCACCATCTACTTCGCCGTTATCGTATAATGTAAGAACCAAACTATCGGATGTATAATTCACCGACTGAATGGTTTCTATAATTCTGTCACGGATATTTGCAGCAGCAACGGGTTTCTCCGGTTCTTTTTTTGCAATTACTTTTTCTGTTTCCCTAACCGGCTTCTCTTTCTCTGGTTTTGTTTTTACAACTGGCTCTGCAATTACTTTAACTGTTTCGGTTTTCATTTCAACAACCGGTTCTTCTGTAGGTTTTGATTTCGCTATTGTTTTCTTAACAGACTTTTCCTTTTCAGCAGGTTTTACTTTTGCTATGGGCTGCTCTTTTACTGTTTCGGGTTTTTCAACTTTGGTTACCAGATCTGCTTTTTCTTTCTCCGAAGGTTTTGCTGTAACTACGGACTGTTCTGCACCGTTTTCGGTCTTTACAATCGCTGCTGCTTTTATTTTTTCTTCCTCAACAAACGAAAGGTCATCTGCCAGCCCCAATTCTTGCAAATGCGGCACTAATGCCGATTGACGAAAATTACCTTTTCGTTGTACATCTATTAAGCCGGTTAAGGAACTATACAATTTAGTTCGTCTTGTGGAAAACGGCCCCTCCAAAGACATTACACCATCCTTTATTTCAAGCGTAAGTACATCAAGCTGTCTAACTCCTTTGTTTGGTTGGATGGGATAATTGTGGGCAATCAGGTCTATATCTTCCACAATAATTTTCCCTTTCTGCCTGCTGATCTTTACTTTTTTTACTCCATGATATTCTTTATCATCAACAATAAAATAAGTGTGCGAATAACCATACAGTTTTCCTTTTTTTTCGCTGATGGCGATCTCGTACTTTAAAAATTGTTGGGTTGTATCATTGTACATAGTGCCCTTCCACAGGCCGGTAATATCTTGTTCTGCCTGTGCAAACAGTTGCACCGAACAAATAAAAAGAAAACAAAAAATTATTACACGTTTACAATATGACATGATAGTATTTTTTGGGTATTGGTCTTAGTATCAACGCTGCTGCAGGGTATTTTATTTAACAGCGATGAAATATTTTCCCGGTTATGCAGTCCTTTTTGGTACCATTTATCGTAATAGCTGAGCAAAATGCGGAAACATTCTTTATAATTATTCTCTTCAAGAAATTGAACGGCGTTTTTTGTCTCCAATCCGCCAAGGCGTTTTTGAATTCGGAGAATAGCATCTTGTAAAGCTTCTTTTTTCTGTTTTCCGTAATCTTCAGTAATGTACTCCAACCTTTCTTCAAAAGGGATATCAACAAAAAAAACAGGCGACTTGCGCATGCTGTACCAAAGTGGCATGGGCAATTGTAGGTTGCCAATGCGTTGGCTTTCGTCCTCAAGGTAAATGTTGTCTATTGTTCGTTGCTCGTTGCTTGTACAGGAGTCTGTGCCTTCGGTCAACGAACAACTTCCAACAAACAATGCTTCTGCAAGCAAATTATCAAACATTTCCTGCCTAGGTTGTGGTATATCTTCAAGCGCTCCAAAAGCAGAGCCTTTGTGTTTAGCCAATCCTTCTAAATCAACAATAGTTTTCCCTTGATTTTTTAGCTCATGCAACAAAAGTGTTTTTCCACTACCTGTAAAACCACCGATGATATTAAACTTGTATTCTTTTTCAAACTGTGCCAACACCCATTTACGATAGGCCTTGTAACCGCCGGCGAGTAAATACACTTTAAAGCCATACATATCTAAAAGCCAGGCTACGGCTGCGCTGCGCATGCCACCACGCCAGCAGTGAACGATTACCGAGTTAGGAGTTGGGTGTTGGCAGTTGTGAGTTTGCAGGTTCTTAACTTCTAACTCAAAACTCCGAACTAAAGACTCTGCCTCCTCCACCATCTTCCTCATCTTCACCCCAAAATAATCAAGCCCAATTTTTATTGCGGTTTCACGGCTTTGCTGTTTGTAAGCTGTGCCTACTTGTTTTCTTACTTCGTCATCAAATAATGGGAAACTGTGTGCCAATGGTATATGTGCATGACTGTATTCACCGGGACTGCGGACATCCAGAACGGGATATCGCTTTGCCAGTGATAAAAATTCTTCGATGGTAATTTTCTGTATCGGCATTTTATAATTCCTCTAAGTTACACAAAGAAAAAAGCCGCCGAAAATTTCAGCGGCTCATTATCAATTATTAATTATATAATTATCTATTAAGTCTTAACCATTCATGCTGGTCAAAAACTCCGCATTGTCTTTTGTTCCTTTCATGTTTTTCAATAAAGTGTTGATCGCTTCTTCGGGGTTCATATCGGCCATATGTTTACGCAATACCCACATACGCTGGAAGGTATCTTTATCCAGCAATAAATCATCACGCCTGGTAGATGAAGCAACAATATCAATAGCAGGATAAATTCTGCGGTTCGATAATTTACGCTCCAGTTGCAATTCCATATTACCTGTTCCCTTAAATTCCTCAAAGATCACTTCATCCATTTTACTGCCGGTATCAACCAATGCTGTTGCAATGATTGTTAGTGATCCGCCATTTTCAATTTTACGGGCCGCACCAAAAAATTGTTTTGGTTTTTGCATCGCATTAGCTTCAACACCACCACTTAATACTTTACCACTTGACGGAGCAACTGTATTATGGGCTCTTGCCAAACGCGTTATCGAATCTAATAGTATTACTACATCGTGACCGCACTCTACCAAACGCTTAGCTTTCTGCAATGCCATTGTACTAACACGAACATGCTTGTCGGCAGGCTCATCAAAAGTAGAAGCAATTACTTCGGCCTTAACACTTCGTTCCATATCTGTAACCTCCTCGGGCCTTTCATCTACTAGCACAATCATCAGATAACAATCCGGATGATTTTCGGCAATAGCATTAGCCAATTCCTTCAATAACATGGTCTTACCCGTTTTTGGCTGGGCAACAATTAATCCGCGTTGTCCTTTACCAATGGGCGTAAACAGATCCATAATACGGGTGCTGTAATTATCTGCCCTGGTTGTAAGGTTTAATTTTTCAAACGGGAAAAGCGGTGTTAAATAATCAAATGGTACACGGTCTCTTACTTCTTCGGGCGATTTACCATTGATGGTTTCAACCTTTAATAAAGCAAAATATTTTTCACCTTCTTTTGGAGGCCGTACACTGCCATAAACCGTATCGCCTGTTTTTAATCCAAATAATTTTATCTGGCTTGGCGAAACATAAATATCATCGGGCGATGATAAATAATTGTAATCGCTGCTTCTTAAAAAGCCATACCCATCAGCCATCATTTCCAAAACACCTTCGCCCAGAATAACGCCATCAAATTCAATATTAAATGCCTGTTGTTTTTGATTTTGTTTTTTAGCCGGAGTTTCAGTTGATTCATCATCATCATTGTCATCATCCAGATCAACCTCTGCTTCCTGCTCTTGCTCATCAGTTTCGGCCAGCATTTGCAAAATAGCCGCCGGGATAGTACTTTCCTGATCGGTAATCGGCTGCACATCATCAGCTTCAACTTCAGCTTCGGCTTCAACTGCTTTTTTTACAGGTTTCTTTTCTGCCTCAGCCTTTTTAGGCTTTGCGGTAGATTCAGCATCGGCAGATTTTACAATCCGCTTGCGCTTTGGCTTTTCGCCGTCTTTCTTTTTATCGGTACTCATAATAGATTGATTTTCCAGGATTTTATCAATCAAATCCTGTTTATTAAGTTTTTTTGCGTTGGAGATGTCAAATTGTTCGGCAATGTCCTGCAACTCAGGAACGAGCAGGTCGTTCAGTTGTGAATTATCGTACATAAAAAATGAAAATGATTTTTTTCAAAAATCCCGTCTTAAATCTGAAATGGTGATTGAGAATTAATATTGATGGATTTAAACCGCTGGTAAAGTATTTGTTTGAGGTCACTTTTCAGCCTGATTCTGTTGCAATATTACGGTGTTTTTTTAAAAAAAGGGATTTTTTTTGGGATAGAACACGGATATCAAGGGTTGAACGGATAAATACTGATGAAATCAGCTAAAATCCGCTTCCTCTGCGTCATCCGTGTTCTATTCCTATCTTTGCAGCCAATTTATAATAAATATGTTCAATAAAAGAATCAGAATAAAAGAGCTGCTAACCAGCGACAAGGTTAACTACGAAGCCACTGTGATGGGATGGGTACGCACTTTCCGCAACAATCAGTTTATTGCCCTTAACGATGGCAGTACCAACAATAATATACAAATTGTTGCCACATTGGGCGAATTTGATGATGCGCTTTTAAAGCGCTTAACCACCGGTGCATGTATTAAAGCAATCGGCGAAGTGATTCCTTCTTTGGGTAAGGGGCAAAAAGTTGAGTTGAAAGCAAGTGCCATTGAAATACTGGGCGATAGTGACGCAGAAACATTTCCAATGCAGCCTAAAAAGCATAGTTTGGAGTTTCTAAGGGAGAATGCCCACATGCGTTTCAGAACAAATACATTTGGATCGGTGTTTCGGGTTCGTCATGCATTGGCATTTGCTGTTCATAAATTTTTTAATGATAAAGGATTTATTTACCTGCACACCCCAATTATTACAGCTAGTGACGCAGAAGGTGCTGGTGAAATGTTTAAAGTAACTGCATTGCCGTTGGATGGAACTGCACCTAAAAATAAAGATGGCTCTATAAATTTTAAGGAAGATTTTTTTGGCCGCAGTACCAACCTAACCGTGAGCGGACAATTAGAAGGAGAACTGGCGGCAACTGCCTTCAGCGATATTTATACTTTTGGACCAACCTTTAGAGCAGAAAACAGTAACACTACTCGGCATCTGGCCGAGTTTTGGATGATTGAGCCTGAAGTTGCTTTTAACGATCTGGAAGACAATGCTAATCTTGCCGAAGAATTCATCAAGTATATTATTAAATATGCAATGGATAACAATAAAGAAGATCTGGAGTTTTTAGAACAGCGCCTTGCCGAAGAAGAAAAACAAAAACCGCAAACCGAAAGAAGTGACATGGGTTTATTGGAGAAATTATCTTTTGTGGTAGATAATGATTTTGAGAGACTGACTTATACGGAAGCCATTGAAATATTGAAAAACTGTAATCATAATAAGAAAAAGAAATTTCAATATTTGATTGAAGGATGGGGAACCGATTTACAAAGCGAACACGAACGCTACTTGGTTGAAAAGCATTTTAAAAAACCGGTGATACTTACTGATTATCCAAAGGAGATAAAAAGTTTTTACATGCGCCAGAACGACGACGGAAAAACTGTAGCAGCTATGGACATTTTAGCGCCGGGTATTGGTGAAATTGTTGGTGGATCTCAAAGAGAAGAGCGTATGGATAAACTTACCCAGCGCATGGCAGAAATGAATGTACCAGCCGATGAACTTTGGTGGTATTTGGAAACCAGGAAATTTGGTACTTGTCCGCATGCGGGCTTTGGGCTTGGCTTTGAGCGATTAGTACAGTTTGTAACGGGTATGGGAAACATAAGAGATGTAATACCTTTTCCAAGGTTTCCTAAGAGTGCTGAGTTCTAAATCGCTGATTACAATGATTGGTTGATTTCGCAGAAAAACTAAGATAATTAACGCCGGGGCTGATTGCTTCGGCGTTTTATATTGAGTTAAATAAATTTAGTGCTTAACTTACAATAGCAATAAATCTTGTACAATGGCCGTGTATCTCAACAATCGTTTTTTAGAAAATGAAGAAGCTATGCTTCATGTTTCTGATCTGTCTATACAAAGAGGCTATGCCATTTTTGATTTTTTCAGAACAGTGGATGGCGTTCCGCTTTTCATGCCCGACCATTTGGATCGTTTTTTTGCATCGGCCGCAGCCATGCATTTAACCGTTAAACAAATCAGAGAAGAGCTTACAACAATTATTATTGAACTGATAAAACGAACAGATATTCCGCAGGTGGGTATACGCATGATGTTAACGGGTGGTAATTCTCCAGATCATTTTCAGCCTGCAGAACCTAACCTGCTTATTACCTGCAACCCAATCACCATGTTCGATTTGTCAGATTTTGAAAAAGGCTTCTCAATCATCACACATGAGCACCAGCGTGACTTGCCGCATATAAAAAGCATCAACTATCAAATGGGTGTTTGGTTGCTGCCGCAATTAAAAAAACATAATGCCGACGACGCTTTGTATTATAAAAACAATACCATAACCGAGTTTCCCCGCAGCAATATTTTTATTGTAACGCCTGAAAATAAAATGGTAACTCCCAAACACAATATGCTGTTGGGTGTAACCAGAAAAAATATTTTAAAAATGGCCGAAGAAATTATGCCAACAGAAGAACGAGACATCAGCCTTGAAGAATTGATGAATGCTGATGAGATCATGCTAACCAGCACTACCAAAAGAATTGTACCCATCTTAAAAGTAAATAACCAGATCATTAGTAATGGCAAACCAGGAAAATTTACAACAATCCTTTATGAAAAATTGCTGGCTTTGGAAAAATCTATTGTTAGCTCATCAGCATATGCTGCAATATAAACACCGCAGCCCCGGCAAAATAACCAATTACAGCCAGCCAAGTTATTCGTTTGGCATACCAGATAAACTCAATTTTTTCAATACCCATAGCGGCCACACCTGCTGCCGAGCCTATGATTAGAGCGCTGCCACCTGTTCCGGCACAATACGCTAAAAACTCCCAGAAAAAATGCCCCGTTGGGTATTCAGCAAGCGAATACATACCCTGTGCAGCAGCCACCAGCGGCACATTATCAACCACAGCAGATAGCAGCCCGATTGACATCGTTATGACAGAAATATTACCAATCTTCTCATTCATTAAAGTAGCCAAATCGGTTAAAACACCGGTTGCCTGTAAAGCTCCGATACTTAACAATATTCCTAAAAAGAATAAAACACTTGCCGTGTCAATTTTCTTTAACGCATGATTTACAGATAACAGTCCTTTTTCCTGTTCATCTCTTTCACTATGTATCAACTCAGTTATTACCCACATTAAGCCTAAGCCAAATAAGATACCCATGTAAGGTGGTAAATGTGTAATCGTTTTAAATACCGGAACAAACAACAGACTGCCAACGCCTAAGCCAAATACCAGCTTTCTTTGAAAAGCGCTTGTATTAAAATTAATATTCTCTCCTTCATTCCCTTCAACGAGTTTTAGGTTCCCCTTCATTTTCCAAGCAATCAGCGCTGCAGGAATTACCATACTTACTAAGCTTGGCAGAATTGTTTGCACTATAATTGACCCTGCTGTTATCTGTCCGCCAATCCAAAGCATGGTTGTAGTAACATCACCAATGGGCGACCAGGCCCCGCCCGAATTAGCGGCAATAACAACCAGGGCAGCAAACATCAGACGCTCTTCTTTATCTGCAATTATTTTACGCAAAAGCGAAACCAATACAATAGTAGTTGTAAGATTATCTAAAACCGCTGATAAAAAGAAAGTAATAAAAGCAATCAGCCAAACTAATTTCTTTTTATCAGTGGTTCTGATCCGGCTTGTGATAATATAAAAACCATCATGGGCATCAATCAACTCCACAATAGTCATAGCGCCCATCAGGAAAAACAATATTCCTGCAACCTCGCCCAGGTGGCCGGTAAGGTATTCGGAAGCTTCGTGACCATCTTTTGCAAACAGCGCATAAATAGACCAGCATAAAGCTGCCGTTATTAAAGCTGTAGCCGCTTTGTTTATCTTTAATGGATGCTCTAGTGCGATGGCTGCATAACCTAAAATAAAAACGATGCAAATAGCAATTATCATATATGTTTTTTACTGGTATAAAACAAAGTGTATAAATAAGTCTTTTGTTTTCTAATTCCTAACATTGGGTGCTGCTTTTTTAAAGTTTCCCTATTTGGCTTTCGTTCTAAACAGAACTATTTTAACTTATTTAACAGAGATCTTGCCAAGATACCGAATTACAGTATTCTAATTTTCGTTATTTTTATAAACCATTGTAAAAATGAAAAAATGAAAAAATCTTTGTTGTTTATTGTTTTGCTGTTTTTGTTTTCTGCTCCTGATGTATTGGCGCAGAGCCGTACTTTAAAACAGGTTATAGAATTGCAAATGCCCAAGAAGACGGGCGATGAGCTTTGTGGTACCCGTGGAGGATCGGTTTGCTGGAACCCCGAAACCAAAATGTATTATGCTGCTTTCTGCGGTAACAAGGGTTTTCCGCTGGCGTTATATACACAAGCAGGCAAACGTGTTTCCAAAGATGACCTTACTGCCATGGAAGATATAAGAGGAATCTGGTACAACCCTGCAGCAAAAAAAATAATGGCAAATACATACGACGATATTGGCTGGATAAGCTACAAACTTGATAAGGCCGGTACGCCCACCGATATTGACTATAAATATTCGGGTATGAACCAGCCTAATGGTCAATCTGTTGGCTCCTATGATTCCAGGTTAAAAAGGGTGTTTTTTTTAGATTACAGCAGGGTGATGCTGTACGAAGATTTTGCGGATATGTTTGCCCGTGCTGACGATTCGGTACAGATACATTGGGGACGTAAAAAATCGGAAGGTATCGGTAACTACGAAAATGAGTTTGATGAAAATCCTGATTACAATCGCACGACTGTAATTTCTACCGGCATTAAAAATGCTGAGTTTGGATTTTTAAATACCGACAAAAAACAAATTGAATTATATGATCTTAAAGAAGGCTTTCTGCAACAAACTTTAAAATTACCCTACGATGCTCCTGTTGAAACTATGTTCAACTTTGCTTTTACAAATGGCATTTACTGGCTTTTTGATATAGAGCGTAGAAAATGGGTAGGATATAAATAAATGTAAACAATCCCCGGAAAAATTCCGGGGATTGTTTTTTATCGCTAAGAAAATCTCTGTTAATCAGCTTCATCTGTTCAATCTGCGTTCCATTTCCCCCACCAATCCATCTTGCTTTAAATCCTGCGCAAGCTCCCAAAACATAATTCCTCCTAATTTTTTCTTTCTTATAAATTTTACTTTTTCTTTTATTGAACACTTATTATCAAATGTGGCAAATAATTTTTTTGCGGCATTATATTGATATGGTGCTTTTGCTTTTGGGTCCCAATAGTATTTAAAGCCCGATGTATCGCTGAAGTAACTGGTAAAATCGGAGTAGGCCACACCACGTTTGAATTTTCCGCCCTGGTACAAACCGTGATTGGTTTCGGGAACATGCTCCCAAACCCGTGCATACATAGCTGCTCCAATGATAAGCTTCTTTGATGGAATTTTTTTATCCAACAACCAGTTTACACACTTGCTTGTAGATTCCTGGTCAGGTAAGTAGCCATGCAGCGGGGTGTGATGCCCCGTTACAGTAGCATAGCCGCCCACCAGATCATAAGTCATCAGATTAATAAAATCAACCAGCGGTGTTACTGCATCCCAGTCAACAGATTCTTCCAGGTATTTAATAAAGCCGCCTGCGGCAAAGGTTAACAGATAATCATTGCCCATTTCATTTCGCAATGCTTTAATCAATTCGGTAAAATTATATTTATCTGTTGCATCAAATTTATGGCCCGGAAACCCTTCAATAGCAGGGTATTCCCAATCCAGATCGAGCCCATCTATTCCATATTGTTTAAAAAGTGTCACGGTAGTTTTAGCAAATTGCTGCCGTTGTGCTTCAGTAGAAAACATATCGCTGCAGAATGAACAAGCGCCCCAGCCGCCAATAGACACCATGATCTTTAAATCCGGATTAGTTTTTTTTAACGCCACCAATTGTTCAACCGTGTTTTGCTGTGTACTATCAACGAAGGCAAGTGTAGCGTTCTGCATTTTTAAAAAACTGTAAATAATATGAGTGAGTTTATTTACAGGATATTGTTTAATAGTTTCTGCTTTGCCTGTTGCATAGGCAATAATTTTGTACTGCGCCTGCAGTGATATATAGCAAAACAGAAAAACCGGAAGCAATACCTTTTTCATGAAATTGAAGTTAGCTGATTTTTCTTTCGGTTTATTTTTAACAACAGTAAATAGTCTTTAAAGATTGAGATTGTTATTTTTACAATACACAAAACAAATATCATGCAGGTAAAAACTTATTTATGCATAACCGGAGTTCTTATTTCTGTTTATGCAACCGGATGCGGTAACAATAATACTTCAAGTCGTTTCAGCAAAGAAGGCGATACTACTATTCTTGCTCCGGTAGAAACCAAAAAAGCAAATGCAGATTTTAAACCGGCCTTTGAAGGACAAACAAGAATTGCAGGCGCAAAAACCAGCACAGCTTATAAAGTTGAAAAAATTGCCAGCGATTTAGGAAGACCGTGGGCCATTATTCCGCTGCCTGATAACAGGATACTGATAACCGAAAAAAGCGGTTACATGCAGATATTTGATGCTGATGGAAAGTTGGTAAAAAAGATAACCGGATTTCCTAAAGTAGATGATGGCGGACAAGGTGGTTTGCTGGATGTTGCTTTGGATCCCGATTTCAACCAAAATAAAATGATCTATTGGTCATTTGCCGAAGAACAGGACAAAGGAAACCTAATGGCTGTGGCCAAGGGCCGTTTAGATGAAGCATCAGCAACCATTCAAAACCCCACGGTAATCTTCAGGGCCACTCCGGCTTTAAGCAGCGGATTACATTTTGGATCAAGGCTTTTGTTCGATAAGGATGAGCATCTTTTTGTTTCTACCGGCGAGCGCTCAACAATGAAAGGCAGAGTGCAGGCGCAGTTGCTCAATTCTGGCTTGGGAAAGATTTTTAAAATAACTAAAGATGGTAAAGCGGCCCCGGGAAATCCGTTTATTAATCAACCCAACGCTATGCCAGAGATATATGCCTACGGTATTCGTAATGCACAAAGCTTAGATATACACCCCGTAACTGGCGAACTGTGGGAGGCTGAATTTGGCCCTCGTGGTGGCGATGAGCTCAATCTGATAAAAGCAGGAAATAATTATGGTTGGCCCGATATCACTTACGGTATTGAATACAGCGGTAGAAAAATAGGCGATGATATACAACAAAAAGAAGGTATGGAGCAGCCGGTGTATTATTGGGATCCCGTGTTGTCGCCAAGCGGTATGGTTTTTTATAAAGGCGATGCCATACCCGAATGGAAAAACAATTTATTTATTGGCGGACTAAACAGTTATCACATAGCCCGGTTGGTTATTGAAAACAATAAAGTAGTTGGTGAAGAAAGATTACTAGCGGATAAGAACGAACGCTTTAGAGATGTGACTTATAATAATAACATGCTTTATGCGGTAACAGATGGAGGTAATTTGTACCGGATAAGTAAACAATAGATTAAATTGAAATCATGCCTTCAGAAAAAAACATCATCATCACCGGTGCCAATCAGCTTCCAATAGCGCTGGATATTTTTTATGATGATAACCCTGCTGCTAAACCGGTTGTTATTTATGCCCATGGTTTTAACGGTTTTAAAGACTGGGGGAATTTTGATTTGATTGCTGAACAATTTGCTGCCGCCGGTTTTACTTTTGTGAAGTTTAATTTTTCTCACAATGGCACATCACCAGAGCAGCCCGAGGATTTTGTAAACCTAGAAGCTTTTGGTAATAATAATTACACCAAACAGCTCGATGATTTAAAACCTGTTGTTGACTGGGTTTGCGATTCAGCGAATAAATATCAACAGTATATTGATTCAAAAAACGTTTCACTAATCGGTCATAGTATGGGTGGCGGAATCGCCATACTGTTTGCTGCGGCAGATGATAGAATAAAAAAATTAATTGGTTGGGCATCCATTGCCGAATGTAAAACGCCCTGGGGCAGCTGGCAGGCAGAGAAAATGAATGATTGGAAAGAAACAGGTGTTGCTTATTATCATAACGGTCGAACCAATCAGCAAATGCCCATGTATTATCAACTGTTTGAAGATTACCTTAGAAACAGCGAAATGCTAAATATCGAAAAAGCGATCGGGCAGTTAAGTATTCCAATATTGATTTGTCATGGAAGAGATGACAGTTCGGTACAAGTTGAGAAAGCGGCACTACTTAAAAGCTGGCAACCATCGGCACAACTATTTATAACTGCTGGCGACCATGTTTTTAATCGTAAACACCCATGGACCGAAAATGAATTACCTTCAGAAATGCAGACAGTAGTTGATAAAACACTGCAATTTTTAAAACAATAATTAGACAACTAAAAAATCATCATGCAAAATAATATTAACAACAAAGTAGCTTACATAACAGGTGGTAGTAAAGGCATTGGATTTTCTGTTGCCAAAACTTTACTTGCTAGTGGCATGAAAGTAGCCATCAGCAGCCGGTCGCTCGATGCTGCAAAAAAAGCGGCTGCCTTATTGAGTAGCGATAGTAAACTGGTGCTGGCAGTAGAATCTGATGTTAGTTTGCCAGACGCTGAAACCAATGCTATTAAAACTGTGATGGATCATTTTGGACAGCTTGATGTCTTAGTAGCAAATGCCGGCGTAGGTCATTTTGCCCCCATTGATACATTAACTGCCGAACAATGGAAAGAAACCATTGATACAAATCTAACCGGTGTGTTCAATAGTGTAAAAGCCAGTATTGATCCGTTAAAACTTACCGAGGGATATATTATTACTATTGCAAGTTTGGCCGGTACCAATTTTTTTGAAAATGCTTCAGCATATAATGCCAGTAAATTCGGGCTGGTTGGTTTTACACAGGCCGTAATGCTCGACCTGAGAAAATACGGTATTAAAGTTTCTACCATTATGCCCGGCTCAGTAGCTACATATTTTAATAACCATGTACCAAACGATACCGATGCCTGGAAAATACAACCAGAGGACATTGGCAAATTGGTTCTCGATCTTCTTCAAATGAATCCAAGAACTTTGCCCAGTAAAATTGAAGTAAGGCCATCGATGCCGCCGACAAAATAATTTTTCCTTCCGCTGCAAACAGCTACAATAAAACAGCACCCTAGTCAATCACCAAATCATCTACATCAATTTAAAAAATCCTTCCAATCTGCTTATTGTGTCTTATAATTATAGCATGCTTTATACAATTACCGAATGAGGCAATTTGTACAGGGTAAGTAGGCAATAGGAGTATTGTCAATTTTAAGCCGTAAGTTTAAAAATATCTACTGTTAATAACTACTACATGCTGCGTTGTTTAATCATTTCTGGAATAATAATTTTTGTGCATTTTTCGGTAGATGCAAAAACAGCAATTGCAAAAAATTTATATCATGCTATGCAGACAGATACATTAAAAGAGACGCCCGAACAACTTGTTCAAAGACAACTGGAAGCCTATAACAGTAGAGACTTGAAAGCGTTTCTGGCAACTTATTCCGAAGATATTATTTTAAACGATTTACCCGAAAAGCTTATCTGCAGCGGCATGGAGGCCTTGCGCAATAAATACAAAATCATGTTCGAAAACACACCTGATCTATTTTGTGAAATAAAAAAACGAATAGTGCTGGGTAATAAAGTAATTGATCATGAATATGTACTAAAAAACGGCAAATACATTTCTGTTGTTGCCGTTTATGAAATTAATAATGCGCTAATTACAAAAGTTACATTTATCAGAGAGTAGAATTATTAACCCGTCGCCCCTTCAACAACCTGAGCTAATATCAGCTCACCCCAATAATCTTCCCATCAACTACATCAATATTTTTGGCGTAGGGAATTTTTGGCAAGCCCGGCATGCGCATCATTTCGCCGCAAACAGCTACAATAAAACCGGCACCCTGGTTAATCACTAAATCATCCACATCAATTTTAAAATCGCCTTCCAGTCCGCTAAGTAATGGATTGTGTGTAAATGAGTATTGCGTTTTTGCCATACACACCGGCAAATGCTCCAGTCCAAGTTGTTTTATTTTTTTGATCATGTCCTGTGCTTTTTTGTAAAGCACCACATCTGTTGCTCCGTATATAGTAGTTACAATTTTTTTAATCTTCGTTTCAATATCATCACTCAATTCGTAGGTGTGCTGCAAGGGTGGCGACGGTTGTTCACAAATATCAACCACAGCCTGCGCCATTTCCAATGCGCCGTCGCCGCCATTTGTAAATCCGTCATTCACCGCAAAAGCAACTTCTTTTTCGGCACACCAGTTACGCAGCCAGCCAATTTCTTCTTCGGTATCAAAACCATATCGGTTAAGCACTACCAGTATTTTTTGTTTAAACGATTTAAGGATTGAAATATGTTTTTCCAAGTTTCCAACACCATTCTTCAACATATTTAAATCAGGCTGCATCATGGTTGCTGCATCAGCACCACCACTAAGTTTCAACGCCTGCGATGTGGCAACCAATACACTCATAGCGGGCCGCAACCCAGCTTTGCGGCATTTGATGTTAAAGAATTTCTCGGCGCCAAGATCACTGGCAAAACCAGCTTCTGTTACTACGTAATCAGCAAACTGCATGGCAGTTTTTGTAGCCATCAGCGAATTGCAACCATGGGCTATATTGGCAAAGGGACCGCCGTGTATCATAGCCGGTGTACCTTCCAATGTTTGTACCAGGTTGGGCTGAATAGCATCTTTCAATAGCGCTGTAATGGCTCCGGTTACACCAAGATCTTTTGTGGTGAAAGGATCTCCTGCAAAAGTAAATCCCAATAAAATGGAATCAATTTTTTCACGCAGCTCTTCCAATCCTTCCGACAAACAAAGCACCGCCATTATTTCACTGGCTGCGGTAATCACAAAACCTGTTTCGGAGGGAATACCATTACTCGGAGTATCAAGTGCTGTTACAATCTTACGCAGCGTACGATCATTGGCATCTAAACAACGTTTCCATAAAACGGTTTTAATGCCTTCGGGTTTACCTCTGTTATAAAAACGAAAATTTTCCAGCAGGGCAGCCAAAATATTATTAGCTGCGGTAATGGCATGAAAGTCGCCGGTAAAATGCAGGTTTATTTCTTCCATGGGTACAACCTGGCTGAAACCTCCACCGGCAGCGCCACCCTTCATACCAAAGCATGGACCCAATGATGGCTCACGTAAAGCAAGCACTACGTTTTTATTCAGTTTTTTTAATCCGTCGGATAAACCAACCGATGTAGTTGTTTTGCCAATACCTGCTTTTGTTGGCGTAATAGCAGTTACCAAAATAAGTTTTGATGCAGCAATCTTTTGCTCATCAAACTCTGTAATATTTATTTTGGCTTTGTGATGACCGTAAGGAATGAGCATATCTGCAGGCACGCCCATAAGCGCTCCTATTTCTGATATCGGCTGCATTTTATTTTCCTGTGCTATTTCGTAATCTGATTTCATGCTAGTTAGATTGAGTGAAAGAAGTGGTAACGAATATAATGCATGTCGAAAGATTTTTCAGCAAAATTTAAAACAACGGGTTTTCAAACCTGCACAGTCGGCATAATGTTTTATATTGCTGCATCATAAAACAAAACCAGCCATCAAATGAAAAATTTTGAAGACTTTGTAGCCGCCGCCAATTCCATTATCTGGAGTAATGCGTTGATTTATCTTTTGTTGATAACCGGTATTTATTTTTCCATCCGGATGCGTTTTTTTCAGGTGCGTCTTTTAAAAAGCATGGTTAAGGAACTGATGGGGGGCAACAAATCATCGGCAGGTATTTCTTCTTTCCAGGCTTTGGCGGTTTCATTATCAGGCAGGGTTGGCACGGGTAATATTGCTGGTGTGGCTACCGCTATTTTTCTCGGTGGCCCTGGTGCTGTTTTCTGGATGTGGGCTGTTGCTTTCCTAGGTTCGGGTTCTGCCTTTGTAGAAAGTACTTTAGGACAAATCTTTAAAAGAAAAGAAAGAGGAGAATACCGAGGAGGTCCGGCATTTTATATTGAAAAAGGTTTTAAAAATAAAACCATTGGCAAATGGTATGCCATCATATTTGCCGTAAGCACCATTATTGCTTGCGGGTTACTATTGCCTGGTGTACAATCAAATAGTATTGCAAATGCCGTTAAAAGTGCCTTTGTTATAAAATATGAATACACCGGAATTGTGTTGGCTCTTTTACTTGGCCTTATCATTTTTGGTGGCATTAAACTAATTGCCAACGTGGCCCAGTTTGTAGTTCCGTTTATGGCTGGTGCTTATATTTTATTAGCGGTCATCATCTTAGTAATGAACTTTGAAAAAATTCCTGGAGTTTTTTCATTGATCATGGCCAGCGCTTTTGGTGCCAAAGCAACTTTTGCCGGTATTGTTGGCGCTATGATTTCTATAGGAGTAAAACGAGGAGTGTATAGCAACGAAGCTGGACAAGGAACGGGACCTCATCCGGCTGCAGCAGCAGAAGTATCGCACCCCGCCAAACAAGGGTTGGTACAAGCTTTTTCTGTTTATATAGATACTTTGTTTGTTTGCTCTGCTACTGCATTTATGATTTTGATTACAGGCATGTACAATGTTAAAGGAGCGGATGATAATTTACTTGTTGACAATGGTGTGTATTATATGCAGGCCGGTACTAAGCATGTGGATGGAAGTCCGACCTATACGCAAGCCGCTATTGACAAGGCTTTCAGCGGACAGGAGACTTTTAATGCTGATTATATTGGCACAGGCAGTTATTTTATTGCCATTGCACTTTTCTTTTTTGCCTTTACCACGTTGCTGGCTTACTATTATATTGCCGAGACCAATGTGGCTTATCTCACCCAGAAACGGGGAGGGCCATTACTGATGCTCCTGCTCAAATTCGCTATTATGGCAGCCGTGTATTTTGGTTGCGTACGAACTGCTACCATCGCCTGGGATCTTGGCGATATGGGTGTAGGTATCATGGCCTGGCTAAATGTTATTGCCATTATTATTTTGCAAAAGCCGGCGTTAAGAGCGCTTAAAGATTATGAAGCACAAAAGAAAGCTGGTAAAGACCCTGTGTTTAACCCCGTTGATCTTGGTATTAAAGACGCAGATTTTTGGGAGCATGAATATGGCAAGGAAAGCGCTTCGGAAGAGAAGGCTTAATTATATTAATATACAAAAAGAGTTGATCTTTAAAAAGGTCAACTCTTTTTGTTTTCCAGAATTGCATATTTTATCATTATCTCTTCAACAAATATTCTAATCTCTGCAAACTGCAGTAATGCTTTTATGTATGCCTCTTCTTTGCCTATTGCTTTCAACTCAAATAATTTTTTGAATGCCCTTTTTAATGGGCTGCTACTCTTCAGTTCTTTTTCGTTACTCAATAATAATACGGCCCAGTTCTTTAGAACAAAATTCATATTGTATTCAAGATAGTTTTCTATTTGCAGAATTGTCGCAAGTTTTTTCACGCTGTCTTTTTCGGCAGGAAGACGATTGCCTTTGTGTTTTTTAATAAGAATGGCAGCGTAGGCAAGGCTCAGGTCTGTTGCATCAAAACGCACTGCTGTTTTCTTTAGCATCAATTCCATTCTTGAATCTGCCAATGTTTTTAAAACAGATGCAGGGCTTCGGTATTTTTTGTCGGCTTTAATTTTGAGTGCTTCTACAGCTGCCAGTTCCTGCTGCTCTTTTTTTAACGGGCGAAACCCTGCATTATAATATATCCAGAATGCGCCCGACTGAATTCCATCGTAGTTTGCTTTTCCTAACTGGTACGGATCAACAGTAAATCTTTTTAAAGCATAAGTTTTTGCATGCAGTTGCAGCACCTGGTCAAAAATATATTTTGCTTCGCCGCCACGGTAATCAGCAAAAACATTCAAGCCTATTCGGGCACTATCAAACAATATCCATGAACCTGCGTATGCAACAGGCAACCCGTTTTTAAAAACCAGGTAACCCATATAACTGTCAACTGGGTGACGGTGTTGAGGCACCATACCTGTTAAGGCAATTGAAATTCCCCTGTCAAGTAGGTAAAAAGAAACACGACTTGAATCTGTAAAACTGATGGGGTTAAGCTCCCGGAGTTTACGCACCAATATCATTCTGCTGCAGTCAACAATCTGTTTAGCCTCATTTCCTGATAATTTTATTTGTTTAGGTATTTGAAAAGGTTGCTCCTTTATCTCTTTACGAATAAGTGAGCGATGATAATAAGCATGTATCAGTGATTTCGGCAGGCAGCAATGCGTTGAAAAATTTATTTCTGCATTGATGCCGATGGAATTCCAGAGTTCTTCTTTTACTTCGGGGCGTAATTCACTGCTGTCGAAAATGGCAATGAACTGGTCAAGCAGATCTTCATCTTCATTTTTTATTTTTTTCAACCAACCTTTCCATTCCGCATTCTCATCCTGCATAATCTCAGACTCTATTTTCGGCATCACAACCGAAAGAACTGATTGTATTTTAGCATCATCCGCTTCAAAACCATTTAATGCAATATCATCGGGTCGGGTTCTTCTAAGCCATTTTACCAGTTCAAAGCTAAACGCAGCACAAAGTTTGGTGCCGGTAATACCTGTGTTGTATAAAAAATATTGCAAGTTTTCATTTGTCTGTATATGCAATTGTAATTCCTGCAGCAACCTGTTGGCGCTTATATAAATAGTTTTATTATCGGGATAAGCAGCCAGAAATAACAAAAGGCTGTACAACTCCTCTGCTTTCTTCTTGCTTTTAATATTTTTTATGCTGATTTTATTAAGCAATTGTATTTTCCTCGCTGCGGCTTCCTTACCGTATTGGTTGCGGATAGAAACCAGTTGAGTTATTTGGTCGGTTGAATTGCTCATTTTATCACAGTTTGCCTGCAAGGTATTTTATCAATTAATGAAAGTTAGTTCATTTATTATTTAGCTTTATACAATGAAAAAATTACCCCTCTTTCTTTTTTCTTTCCTGATGCTTGTATTGGTTGCGAACGCACAAACAAATGCAGCTTCGGACAGCAGCTTACTGCTTCTCCTTAACCAGCAAATAGATAACTACGTGGTACAGGCCAATAAAAAAGCATTGGATAAATTATATGCCGATGATTTCGTCTTCAGCCATGGCTCGGGCCGGGTTGAAGGAAAAACCGGGTGGTTTAAATCGGTCGCCAAAGGAAGTTTTGCATCACGTCAACACGATTCGGTGACAGTTGAACTGCATGCCGGCATTGCTATTTTAAAAGGAATGCTCTCTGTAACTAAGAAGACTGAAAAAGGAAACAACAAGTATCATTTAAAATATGTCAGAGTATATACATTAAGAGATAAGCAGTGGCAGATGATATCGCATCTTACATACTGGGAGAATCATGAGCTTTGATATTTCTAATTCGTTTTTTATTAGATAGCCAATAACGATCATTATCTACCGCTTTGCTTTAGAGTCCCAAATCCATTATCTTACTAACATGCTACGCCTTTTTTTAAAACTATACTGGAAGATTTTTGGCTGGAAACTATCCAAAGAATTTCCCCGTCAATACAAAAGTGTAGTACTTGCCGTTGCGCCACATACGCATTGGTTCGATGTAATGGTAGGCTTTGCGGCCCGAAACGCCATGCAAATCCATCATGCGAAGTTTTTAGCAAAAAAAGAGTTGTTTGTTTGGCCGCTGGGTTGGATTTTAAAAAGAATGGGCGGCACGCCCGTTGACCGTTCGGCTAAACTCGGAATGGTTGATCAGGCTGTCGCTTTATTTAAGGCCGACGAAAATTTCATGTTGGGCTTGTCGCCCGAAGGAACCCGCAAACGGGTGGACACTTTAAAAACCGGTTTTTATCATATTGCCAAAAAAGCAGGCGTGCCTATTATACCTGTCGGTTTCGACTATAGAAATAAAGTAGTAATCATTGGTGATGCTTTTTTTTGCAGTGATGATGAAAATGCTGACATCAAAAAACTCATTTTGTTTTATGCCGGCATAACCGGTAAAAACCCTGGCCTCGACCTTAGGCACCTGAGCAAATAAGAGAGAAAATGTAAATTACATTTTGTAGTCTCCTGAAAATAGCTTATAATGTAGGTATTAAGACTATGACAACAACAACAATCACAAGAATTACCATTCTCTTCTAACTCGCTCAATCTATTACAGGTTCAGACAATAGACTATTCTGTCTATTTATTTTACTGATTTATGTATTAAGCAAAAACATTCTCCCTTTAGGGATACTATATATTTATTATTCACATTAAAAAAACAAATTATTATGAGTTACAAAAAAACAATGATCGGATTTGCAGCAGGAGCTGCCATAGGTGCTTTAGCAGGAATTTTATTTGCTCCGCAAAAAGGTTCTAAAACCAGGAAAGACATTGCTAACAAAGCAGGAGACTTAACTGATTCAGTTAAATCATCGTTCGGCAATATGATTGATGGATTCAAGAATATGTATACATCAGACAGTAAAGAAGCGCCTGCAACAAAAGAAGTAAAGGCGAGTAAAGAACACTCTTTATCCTAAACCAAATTAATTAAATCAATATAAATATGCAGTCCACATTAAAACATATTGAGGAATTTGTTGCGAAGGCCGGCCAACTGGCCGAAACAAAGGTTGACATACTTTCTTTGAAAGCAACAAGAAAAGCGTCTGTAGCGATCTCCGATATTTTAAGCAAACTAATACTTGCTGCCATCGCATTTCTTGTACTTGCGATGCTAAGTATAGGAGCCTCATTATGGCTGGGCAGTATCCTAGCTAATACTGCTGCCGGATTTTTCACCGTTGCTGCTTTTTACCTGTTGGTTGGTTTTATTTTATATATGTTACGCAACAGTATTTTTATAACGCCGCTGCGAAATTATATCATTCAAAAAATAACCCTATAATGACAGGTCAAATAAAAAATATCAGCGATCTGGATAAAAGGCTTGCAGAACTCGAACAAATTGAAGCCGAGCAGAAGGAGGGTTTGCGCAACTGTGGCAAAAGTATAGGCGCCAGTTTTGCACCATTCAACATGTTTAAAATGGCAATTAAAGGCGTACGTACCAGCCCGCCAATATCAGGGGCGGTTTTAGCCGAAACTGCAGTTATTGCCGGCACAGCAATTGCTGAAAAAGTTTTTGGCAAAGAAAAATTTGATAAAATTCAAAAAATTACAGCACCTTTTGTGCGAATAGCATTAGGCAATCTGATAAAAACAAAAAAACAAGAACCCGTTAATTAAGAATTTTTAATGTCGGATAATTAAGGGCAGGTACAAAAATTTTGTATCTGCTCTTTTTTTGTTAACAAATAACCTGTTGAGTACTGGCTGCATATCAGATATGTTTTTAAGTTTCAGTAACTTACAATAAAATATTTCTACATGCCCAAAAGCGATACAACCTATATTATAAAAGTAAATGAATTTGAGTTTTCTTTTTCATCTGAGGATTCCGATGCGGCAGATCTTATAAAAGTCTCCCCGGGATCATTTAATCTTTTAAAAGACAACCATCCTGTTCAAGTAAACATTTTAGAAACTGGTCTATCGGCTAAGCAACTTATTGCCGATGTGGATGGTGAAATCTTCCACATCAGCATCAAGGATGAACTGGATCAGATGATTGACAAGATGGGATTTAATACAGTTTCCAAAAAACAAATCAAAGAAATTAAAGCACCCATGCCCGGACTGGTTTTGGAAATAAATGTTATCGAAGGACAGGAGCTGCAGGAAGGAGATAAAATTCTGATTCTGGAAGCGATGAAGATGGAGAACAGCATACTTATACACACCACAGCTAAAATAAAAAAGATAGCGGTGAAAAAGGGTCAGGCGGTGGAAAAAGGCCAAGTGCTGATAGAATTGGAATAATAAATTAAAATTCGATTCTAACTCATTCCAAAAACAAAGACAACAACATGCAAAAAATATTAGTGGCCAACCGGGGAGAAATTGCTCTACGCATCATGCATACCATTCGAAAAATGGGCATCAAATCAGTCGCAGTATTTTCTGATGCCGACCGTAATTCGCCGCATGTTTTATATGCTGATGAGGCAGTTTGTTTAGGTGCGCCGCCATCAAATCAATCTTACTTAAATGCTGATAAAATAATTTCATTCGCAAAAGAACTTGCTGTAGATGGCATTCATCCCGGCTATGGTTTTTTAAGTGAGAATGCGGAGTTTGCCCAGAAAGCAGAAGACGCAGGCATTACATTTATCGGCCCGGGTCCCGATGCCATGCGGGTTATGGGTTCTAAGCTGGCTGCAAAAGCTTGTGTAAAAAAATACAATATCCCCATGGTGCCCGGCATTGACGAAGCCATTGAAGATGTTGATATGGCTATCGGCATTGCAAAAAAAATCGGTTATCCGGTATTAATCAAAGCTTCGGCAGGAGGCGGCGGTAAAGGCATGCGTGTTGTAGATAAAGAAGAAAATCTTGCTGAACAGATGGAAAGAGCCATCAGTGAAGCACAATCTTCATTTGGCGACGGGTCCGTATTTATCGAAAAATATGTGGCTTCACCTCGCCATATTGAGATACAGGTACTGGCTGATAAATTTGGCAACACCGTTCATTTATTCGAGCGGGAATGCAGTATTCAACGAAGGCACCAAAAAGTGGTGGAAGAATCTCCGTCATCCATACTTACGCCTGAGCTACGTAAAAAAATGGGCGAGGCAGCTGTGATGGTAGCCAAATCCTGTAATTATATCAGCACCGGCACTGTTGAGTTTTTAATGGATGAAAAATTGAATTTTTATTTCCTGGAAATGAATACCCGGCTGCAGGTTGAGCATCCTGTTACAGAGATGATTACTGGAATTGACCTGGTGGAAGAACAAATCAATATTGCCAGAGGAGAGCCGTTAAGATTCACGCAGGATGACATAAAAATAAATGGCAATGCGCTGGAGCTAAGGGTTTATGCTGAGGACCCGATGAATAATTTTCTTCCTTCTATCGGTACATTATCTACTTATAAAAAACCAACAGGAGATGGTATACGTGTTGATGATGGTTATGAAGAAGGTATGGCCATCCCTATTTATTATGACCCCATGATCTCTAAACTGGTTACACATGCTAAAAACAGAACAGAAGCCATACAAAAAATGCGTACAGCCATTAAAGACTATAAAATTGAAGGCGTAAAAACAACACTTCCCTTTGGAAGTTTTGTGATGGAGCATGAAGCATTTTTGTCCGGAATGTTTGATACACATTTTGTAAGAGATTATTACACACCAGAAAAAATTCTGGAAATGCAAAAATCCAAGGCTGCTGCTGCTGGTATCGTTGCTTTAAGATACTGGCTGGATCAGCAACATATTGAAAGACCGGTTGAAAACAGATCAACCAGCTGGAAACGCAGGTTGTCATAATTATTTCAATATCATCATTAATAAAAAAACCATGAAATCGAAAGTTGATATACTGAGAAAAAAACTGGCAGAAGGAAAAGAAGGAGGAGGAAAAGCAAGGAATGACACGCAACATAAAAAAGGAAAACTCACAGCCAGAGAACGCATAACGCTATTGATGGACCCAGGCTCATTTGAGGAAATAGGCGCATTGGTGCTGCATCGAACCAAAGATTTTGGAATGGAAGACCAGCAGTTTTATGGCGACGGTGTTATTACCGGCTATGGAACAGTTAACAGCCGGTTGATCTATGTTTATGCCCAGGACTTTACTGTTTTTGGTGGCGCACTTTCCGAAACACATGCCGAAAAAATTTGTAAGATTATGGACCTGGCTATGAAGACCGGCGCACCGGTAATAGGTTTGAATGATTCGGGTGGCGCCCGTATTCAGGAAGGCGTTCGTTCATTAGGCGGCTATGCCGATATTTTTTACAGGAACACGCTTAGCTCAGGCGTGATTCCACAAATTTCTGTTATCATGGGACCCTGTGCTGGTGGCGCAGTTTACTCACCTGCGATAACTGATTTTACGATTATGGTAGAGCAATCGAGTTATATGTTTGTAACCGGCCCCAATGTGGTTAAAACAGTTACCAATGAAGATGTAAGTTCCGAAGATCTGGGCGGAGCAAGTACACATTCAACCAAATCGGGCGTAACACATTTAACTGCCGAAAATGATATGGATGCTCTCAACCGTTTAAAAATATTATTAAGTTATATCCCGCAGAATTGCGAAGATGTGGTTCCAAAAATCCCCTACACAATAACCGATGAAACAAGAGAAGAACTGGAGCAGATCATTCCCGAGAGCATCAATCAACCCTACGATATTCGTGACGTGATAAAAGCTGTGTGTGACGGAGACTCCTTTTTTGAAATACATAAAGACTATGCAGAAAACATTGTTGTAGGTTTTGCCCGGCTGGCCGGCAGAAGCATTGGTATTGTTGCCAACCAGCCGATGATACTTGCAGGCGTGTTGGATATTAAAAGTTCTGTAAAAGGCGCCAGGTTTACCCGTTTTTGCGATTGTTTTAATATTCCATTGTTAGTCTTGGTAGATGTTCCGGGTTTTCTGCCGGGTACCGACCAGGAATGGAACGGCATTATCACCAACGGAGCAAAACTCCTGTATGCATTTAGCGAAGCAACCGTACCACGTGTAACCGTAATAACAAGAAAAGCATATGGCGGCGCCTATGATGTAATGAACTCCAAACATATTGGTGCAGATATGAATTTTGCCTGGCCCACTGCAGAAATTGCTGTGATGGGTGCCAAGGGAGCCAGTGAAATTATTTTCAAAAAAGAAATTGCTGCTGCAGAAGATCCTGAAAAAAAGCTGGCCGAAAAAGAAAGGGAATATGCTGAAAAATTTGCCACGCCTTACCTGGCAGCAGAAAGAGGTTTTATTGATGAAGTGATTGAACCCCGGGAAACCAGAAAAAAACTGATTAAAGCGTTTGCCATGCTTGAAAACAAAGTGGCCAAACGGCCCAGGAAAAAACATGGAAATATTCCTTTGTAAAATTCAGAGGAGATCAAACAGCGGGGTTAAATATTTTCTCCAATAACGCATATAATTCCGGATGCTTTTCTTTCAGCAATGCCGGGCGCTCAAAAAAGTATTCAGATGCTACGGCAAAAAATTCCGCTTCGTTGGTTGCACCATAAGGATTGATATCAGATTCTTCATTGTAGATATTCTTTATCCCTTGTTGCATTAATTGCAACCACGGTACAATGTATTTTTTATCCATTAATGCTTCCGGAATACCATCAATATCGCCATCAGTTTTATCCAGCAAGTGTACAAACTCATGGATTGCCGTATTGTCTTTGCCGGTTTTATTGATAAACGCCTGCCTCAATTCAAACTGCGACAAGATCATCACATGATTCATGGCCCCGCTGCCTACCATGCCCAGAATATTTCTTCCTGTGCCCTCCTGTTTATATTCATGATCAAAAGAATCTGGGTACAACAGCACTTCATGCAGGTTACGATACTCCCAGCCGGGGAAATTAAAGATGGGTATGATAGCGCTTGCAGCAATCAATACCCGGTCCATATCGTCAACTTTAGTCTTGACACCGGTAATTTTTACCTGGGTTAAAAAATGTGCCGCACGTTCTTCAAACTCGATTTGTTTATTTTCATTTAATTGCTGGTAAAATGGCACCAGTTCTTGCAATGTTTTCTTAAGCAGTACCGGTACGGGATCTATTACAGTTACTTTCTTTTTCTGCAAAAATTTTACGGCATAAACAATGCCCAGTATAAAAATGATGAGTATCAGTAGTTGAACTTCCATACAATTTTGTAGATGATGGCTTATTTTTTCTTAGGTGCTCTTTTAATAGGCTTGCCGTATTTTTTCATCATCCTGTCCTTTTTCTTGACAATAAAATTCACTTTACTGTTTTTTGCAGATTTGGGATGAAATGCAGGCCCACTCTCTTCTTTCTTCGGAACCTTTAACTGAATGGTTTTCATAAAAACCTTTGGCTTTTCATCCTCCGTTAATTCATCAGAGATGATTAAATTATCTGGTAAAACAGTTTCGGATATCGGTTGCTTCATCAGCGCCTCTATAGCTTCCTGCAACGGTTTTTCTTTTTCAGTAATAAAGCTGATGGCGATACCTTTTTTATCTGCTCTACCTGTTCGGCCAATGCGGTGCATATAATTTTCAGGAACATCAGGAACATCAAAATTGATAACATGAGTTACTTCGGCCACATCAATACCACGTGCAACAATATCGGTGGCAATAATAAAGCGGTAAACGCCGTCATGAAATTGTTTAACTGTATTAAATCGGTGATTTTGTTCTTTGTTTGAATGAATTACACCTGCTGTTCCGGGAAATTTTGCTTCAAGTTGTTCGTACAAATCATCAGCAAGTTTTTTTGTAGCCGCAAAAACCAAAACCTTGGTCATGCTCTCTTCTTTGGTTAACAACAAATGCAGCAGGTTTACTTTTGTATAAAAATTTGGTACGTTATAATAAGTCTGCTCAATATTTTCTAGTGGCGTACCGGTAGGTGCGGCTTCAACTTTTTCTGGATTATTAAAGTAGGTATCCATTAAAACTTCTACTTCATCTGTAATGGTTGCAGAGAATAACAGGTTTTGTCTTTTTTCGGGAAGCAGATCAAGTATGTTTTTTATCTGTGTTCTAAAACCAAGATTCAACATCTCATCCATCTCATCAATTACCAATTTTTTTATGGCTTTGGTTTTAAATGCTGCGTTTAAAATCAGATCATACAACCTTCCCGGAGTGGCTACAAGTATATCTGCGCCCGATTGCAAATCCTTCCACTGTGTATTAATATTTACACCACCATAAATGGGAATCGCCACCACACTCATGTATGTTGTTAATTCGTTTATTGAATCTACCACCTGCACGGCCAACTCCCGGGTGGGTACAATAACCAGTATTTGTGGATTTTTATCTTTACTGAATTTCCATAACCTCAGTAGAGGCAACAAGTATGCAAAAGTTTTACCAGTGCCCGTTTGTGCAATCCCACATACATCCCGGCCACTCATTACTATAGGGAAAACCCGGTGTTGAATGGTGGTTGGCGTCGTGAAACCTTTTTCATCAAGCGCATTGAGCAATGGGCCACTTAAATTTAAATCGCTAAACTTCATATTATTAATTCAACGGCAAAGGTAGTCCTTAATTTAGAGCTGCTTATACTGCTGCAAGCTTCCTTTTTTATATTCTTTAACATAATGATAGGAGTGTCTTTGTGTTTGTGAACTAACTTTGCGTTTGATAATTTAAAAAATAACTAAAAACTGTTTTATGAAAACCTTCATTTTGGCTGTTATTGCAGCCCCTCTTCTTTTTGCATCTTGTGTTAGCACTAAGAAATTTAAAGCTGCTGAAGCTGAGTACGCTGTTTTGCAGACTAAATATGTACAAATTCAAACTGATTTAACCGGATGTAATGAGGCCAAAGCCGAATTATTGCGCCAAAAATCAACATTGGAAACAGATAATGCGGGTCTTAACAAACGCATTGCCGATCTGAACAAGCAAATTGATTTTCTGAAAGAAAACAACACTTCTGTACTAAACCAATTGCAGGGCTTGTCTGTTGTTTCATCAACTCAGGCAGAAAGTATTAAAAAGTCGCTGGAAAATATCGGCAGCAAAGACGACTATATTCAAACCCTGCAATCTTCCATTGCACGTAAAGACTCATTGAACATGGCACTGGTGATGAACCTGAAAGGTGCCATTGGAAACCTAAACGACGAGGATATCAATATTAAAGTTGATAAAGGCGTTGTTTACATAGATATTTCTGACAAGTTACTTTTTAAAAGTGGCAAATTTGAAGTTACGCAACAGGCAAAAACTGTTTTAGGTAAAGTGGCCATGGTTTTAAAGAACCAACCCGATATCGAATTTATGGTTGAGGGCCATACCGATAATGTGCCCATTAGTAATAATGTAACGGAAGATAACTGGGACCTGAGTGTTAAAAGAGCTACAGAAGTGGTACGGGTGTTGCAGAATCAATACGGGCTGGATCCTTCGAAAATGATTGCTGCCGGACGTGGGGAATACAAACCCCTTATGGACAACAGCACAGCTCAAAACCGTTCTGCCAACCGCCGTACAAGAATTGTAATACTTCCTCAACTTGATCAGTTCTTTAAATTACTGGAACCAAAAAAATAAAAAATTGTTACACAAAAACCTCCGAATTATCGGAGGTTTTTTACTTTACACTATTTTTTATTCATACTTATTTGTATAGTTTAACGGTTATCTACAAACTTGCCACTGTAAACTGCTTACACGGTGTTAATCCTTAACGTGGTTTAGGGCCAGCGTCTTCATAGGCTTTATCGATAGCTGTTTTCATCTTATAAAGGCGCCATAAATTTCTGATTATTCCGGAAACTCCACTAATTGAATCTTCTAAAATATCGCCTATCTCATCCTCGGTAAATCCTTGTTCCTTGAGTCTTTT
Source organism: Ferruginibacter sp. (assembly GCA_037969645.1). GTDB lineage: Bacteria > Bacteroidota > Bacteroidia > Chitinophagales > Chitinophagaceae > Ferruginibacter. The sequence goes on from JBBKXU010000316.1 coordinate 63,245, forward strand.
CTTAAGCGCATCCCGTAATTTTTCACGCCATTTCTTTAGCTCCGGACTTTCGGAGTTGAGGGCCTGCCAATCGTTGACGTAGAAATTGGGCGGACATTTCAACACAGCATCTATTGAATAGGCTCCCCGGGTAACACCCACAACTTTGAAAGTAAATTTATATTCGGATGGCGGGTTTGGAGGAACTGTTTTTTCTATTTTATCCTCTTCTTTTCCTTTTTTGTCTTTTGATTCCACTATTCTAACAACTGATGGCGTTCGATTGGTAACTTCTATTTTACATTCATTTTCTGGTTCTAGGCCTTCTAAGCCAGTAACTTTAACTTCAACGGTAGCTGTCTCACTTCTCTTCAATTTTACTTTATCTGCAGTTAGATTTAAATCAACCACATTAACCTGATGTTCTGACGTTGTTTTATTCTCATTTACGGTAAGCTTTTGGGGGCCGTTTTCAGCCGTTTGCGGAACCTGTACATAACTTGTCCGGGGCGATTCGGCAATAACATCGCAGGGCAGACCGCCTAGGTTAACCGTGGTATTGGAAGCGTTTCCATCAAAATTGCCGTCAATGGTAAGTGGTTCATCAGGCTGACATACAGGAGCGGGTTTAAAACGAACTGGGCCTAACGGCTTATTATCAGCAAAACCCATCATAGTGCCTATAGGTATCTGTCCTAAATCAATAACCTCACCGGCAGCATTTTTCAATAAAAACGGCATTGATGTTAAACCCGCAGGAACGAGGAAAGATAAAACCCCGTCGTTGACCTGAGTTTTCTTTCCGTCTATCTCAATCACAACACCCTGTAGGGTAGCCGAAGCTTTACCCGGCCCTATCGGCTTATTTTTGGTTTCATCAACTACCGTTCCGGTAATTCTGTCGCCCGAACGGATATCTAGAGGTAGCCTGACCTTTACTTTTTGATCTGGCGAAACGATTAACGTATAGTTGATAAGCCCTTTTTCAATTACAGGCTCCTGGCTAAAAGCAGGACTTAACATAGCTATAAAAGCAATCGCTGTTAAGCTTAGCATTTTAGTTACTTGATTTGTTAAATACTTTTTCATGATAATTTGTTTAATAGTTACACAATAAATGCCGAAGCACCCTAGTAATATTGTTTCACATTTATATAAACCGATATCTTATTTTGTTACCCCTCTTACAAAATACAAATTATTCTGAGTATAGAGAATAACCATCAGCGGGTATGAATTCAGCCTCCTGTTTAACTATCTTAAAGCGGAAGCCAGCGTGTGCCCTTTTTTGAAAACAAAAGCAAAGAACTTACGGCTTTATATATAATTTTAAAAACGGGGTTGTATGTGTAAAGCTGGCCGAAAAAATTACTGTTAATTTAAAATAACGGCACATCAGCACCCAATTAACTGCTTTGATCGGTTGATATTTATTATTTTCACCCAATAAAGAAGATAATAAACAGGCATGCCCATCATTCAAAGTATATCCAGGTTTTTACAAACAGCTCAAGTACCTTTCTCAACTATATCCAATATATACAGACAGAAAAGATTCATCAGAAAAAATATTGGTCCGCAATTATCTGCAGCACAAAAATTGGCCGATGGCAGTTTGGATGAAAGCGATATCAAAAAGATTACCGGTTATTATGGCTTGGCTGTGCCTGCCGTTTTAGGAGAAGCGTTTTGCGTACTTCGTGGCGAGCCAATGACAAAGAAGGAAAGAATTGCCAGCACAAACCAAGGCGCTATGACTGGTTTAGGCGATGATTTTTTTGACAGACAGCGACTGTCGGACCAAGGCGTACAGGATTTCATTGAACAGCCCGATCAGTTTACCGGTAACACAACCAGCGAAAAACTTTTCCTCAGTTTTTATAAAACAGCTTTAGCCAATGCGCCCAAACCGGAGCTGATGCAGGCGCAGGTTTACAAAGTATTTCAAGCGCAGTTGCTGAGTAAACAACAGGATGCTCCTGGCTTATCTTACGAAGTAATAAAAGATATAACGATGCGCAAGGGGGCCGAGTCTTTGCTATATTACCGAACTGCTTTTGATCATCCTATGAGAAATGGCGAAGAAAAAATGCTTTATTGTTTGGGCGGATTAATGCAATTGAGCAATGATATTTTTGATATTTACAAAGATTACAAAGCCGGCGTAAGCACATTGGCAACTACGGCAACTAAAATTTCAGAACTACGTGCCCATTATTCAGCGGTTTTACAAATTGGTACTGCTGCGACGCTTAAATCGGGCTACGCTAAAAAGAATATTAGAAAATTTTTAGCGTTGCTGAGCATTGGTATTTTCAGCCGTTGTTATGTTTGTTTAGATCAGTTAGAAAAGAATGAGAAAAAATCGGGCGGTGTTTTTAATTTGCAGACTTACCGCAGAAAAGATTTGATTTGCGATATGGATACAGTGTGGAATAAACTAAAGTCTCTGCGATATATGTTTAAGTTGTCCCGCAGATACCGCTGAGTACGCAGGTGAGTTTTCTGTGAGCAACTAAACCGATGCAATCAGCGTTCGGATAAAATCCGTCTCATAACCCTTCTGCATTAAATGATCTTGCAGCTTTCGTTTCTTTATAAAAACATTTTTCTCTCCCTTTAAGGTTTTCAATTTCTGTTCAAAAAGCTTTGTCAGGGTTCGGCTATAATCATTTTCATTAATAGCTGCCAATGCTTTTTTTATACAATAGGGTGATACCTGTTTCTGGCTCAGCGAATATTTTATTTTAATCCTACCCCATTGTTTAATCCTGAATTTGCCGCCTGCGTACATGATGGCAAATCTTTCTTCATTCAAATAATTTTCACTGATGAGCTCACTCAGTAATTCATCTACCTCTTTTTTATATATACCAAAACTGAAGAGCTTTTCTTTTACTTCGCTATGGCAACGTTCCTGATACGCACAATACTGCTTTGCCTTTTGCAGCGCTTCATCCTTTGAGTAATACTTGTTGTTCATCAAAGTAAAAGTAAAAGAATCCCACAAAGGCGCAAAGGCCACAAAGCGTTTTTCTTTGTGCTCTTAGTGTCTTTGTGGGAATTGATTTTTTTCAAAAACTAATTTTCCTTTTTAGGCTTCTTGTTTTTATCGGGATTTACAAAAAAGATAACTGGTTCACTTCTCCCTTCGCCACTGCCATCGGTTCTGGTAACGGGGTTATGGTCTTTATCCAGTGATTGTATTGTCCATACAAAAGTTGGCATTTTTCTCATTAAAGTATCTGGCGGCATAAAAGCCAATTGCGGCTGCCATATGAATTGCGTGGCTGCCAAAATCTCTTTATCTAAAACCGGCTGATTGCTTCGCATGGCCTGTACCGGGTGTTGGTATGGTAACACTTCAAACACCTGCAGCCTGTATGTTACTGGCGATGTTTGCGTAGGAATAACAGGGCTCCATCTGAATATAATTGCGGTTTGGGCTTTTTTTGCATCCAGCACTTCCTCATTGTACGGCTTTAATAAAATAGGTAACTGTGTTGTAGCCAGGTAAAAATTCTTACACTGCACTTCACCCATAATGCGGTAATCGACAGGATTAACGGGTTGCGTACAAATAGTATAATTATCTGCAGGTAACTTACCCGTCCTCTGTAAAGAGGTTTTGTATTTGCCACTAAAAATCATTAACTCCAGCGGCATAACATCATTGGCAACTAAAATAATTGGGCCGCCGGTGGTATTGGGCGTAAACACAGGTGTTTTGGCTAAATCCGAAGTTGCGATAACAGTTCCGTCGGTTAGTCTGATCTCTGTTTTTATTTTAAAGGGTCCGCCGGCAGCGCCCTGTCCGGTAACAATTAAAGTAAGTACTTCTCTACGATTGCCCCATTCAGATAACTGAGCAGGAGGCTGTGGGTTTACAATTAAGTTTGAAACCAACTGCGCCCAACCTGTTGCACAACTGAATAATATTATTGCTGTTATTATTAACTTCTTCATAGTTTTTACTTTTGTTTTTTGGTATCAAAACGATATTGAAATCCGGTACGGCTTGTTGTTTCTACATAATTGGCTCCGTTGGGATTTATTTCGTTGCCGTATTTAAAGTAGTTGGTGGTTAAAAAAGTACTCCAGGTTAAATTTTTACCAATTTTAAGATCAACATTGCAGGAAGCTATTAAATTATTGTTGCTGCTGAAACTATTTAACTTTCCTAATGTGTATTGCAATTGACCCCTCAGCCTTAATTTCTTTTTTGCGGCATTTAAACTTAATGCACTGCTGAAAGTGGCTAAAGTAATTTTAGCGCCCGGCACATCGTTGTAAAAATACAATACAGTAAAATCGGGTGATATATCTTTCTCCAGATAAGTGGGCACATAAGTAATTAAGGCCGTATGGGTATTGTTTGATGTGGTGTTACCTGTTATTACATCACGTTCATCGTACTTACTGTAATTGTAACTGGTACTTAAAATATGAATAACTTTTTTACCTGTAAAAGTAAACGTGGGGTTAATACCAAGATCATTACTTACATTTTTTATGCCGAAGGGATTCAATCCGCTAGCTGCCTGGAAACCGAAATTATTATAGTTGACATTTAAACTAAACTTATCGCTGAACTGCGTAAACCAGTTTAGGTTGCCGATAAATTGTTTTGCCTTTAGTGCCGTGTTGTTTACATTATTAACCCTTTGCCCGATATTGGCTACAAAATTCATTTTATTTTTCCAGGTGTTGATACGGGTGTTAAGTGTGTAATCTAAACGGTCGCTTTGCATAAAAGGATAGCCCACTGTTTGAAACCCTGCGCCCAGATACTTTACATTTACGCCTATATCAAAGTTCTTCGATTTTCTGCCTACAGATGCATTGGCTGCATAATCAGTTAGGGTAGATGTGTGTGCTTCAATAAAAGGCTTAAGGCTTCTTAATACCGGACTTAAAGGTGTAGCTACGTCTTTTGTAAAGGTTGACTGAGCACCTTCGGCTTTGAAATAAAATCCATGATCGAGGTACAAATCAGAAACCAGACTTAACACAACTCCTTCCTGCGGCCGAATGGTTACCGGCGGCGGAGCGGCAGAATTTGGCTCGTCTTTTCCTTTGGCAATGTTGAAAGCAAATAAATATTTTCCTTCTTTCTCTGTACCAATCTGCGCCATCCAGTTCTTACGTTTGTATGCACCAACAACTGTTGGTGGACCAGTAGCAAAATCTACACCCTGTTGAGAGACGCCAGTGAAGAATTTAAAGAGTAAGTTTTTGGGGCGAAGATCGAAGCCCACACCAAATATTCCAATATCGCCGGTTGATAGGCTGGAGTAATTTAAATACTGCGTACCCAATTGCAACTCTGCCCATTTGTATTTTGGGTTGATGCCAAAATTGTTCATGGGATTTGTGATGAACTGGCTAAAATTCTGTTTTGCAAGTCCGGCATAAGGGCCCGCAAAATTTGTAGGTATGGCAGCAAAATTAAAATTAAACGGCAGGCTGAAATTTTTACTGAATTTAAAGTTTGGCGTAAAATTAAACCGTACCTGGTTCCAAGGGCGGCGGGCATTATAGCCCGTCCAACCGTTTGGGCTGCGGTTTAAACCATAGCCTTCGTAACTGATGCCCATAGTGCCGCTGATGCTGAGCTTTTCTTTTACTTTGTCTTTTACCTTTTCTTCTATATCCTGTGCAAAAACCGAAGCGCTGCACAATAAAAGCAGAATAGTAAATGGTATTTTCTTTTTGATCTTCATAAAATCAATTTTCATTAAATTTAAAATACGGTTTACTGTTTTTTAATGGGTACTGTAAAACACACCAGCGCCTCACACTCTTTACAATCATTATTTCGGAAAGTAAATTTCACACAAATTCTTGCATTGAGTTCACAACAATCAATAATTGATGCCGGTGGCAGCAGAAACGATATATTGATATTTGCCGGTAGAGCAAATGGCGTTGCTGATGACCAGATTACTTCTCTCGGGTTTTGATACATACCTGCGCCTGTCGGGTTAAACGAAGTCACAACTGAATTAAACATCGTTATCTGCGGCGGCATAGCGCCAATAACCCCCGGTTGATAAATGCTTGCCCAGCTAAACGGATAGCTCTTGCAATTCAAACACTCTTTATCGAAATTATCTGTAAGGGTATAGCTCACTACCTGAGCTCTTACCTCGGAAAACAGATTGCCGGTGGGACCCGCAAATGTAAAGCTGCCGTTAGCCACCGTTGCTGCCGGGTTTGCAATGGTTGATGTTTGTACCGTTGGTGGTTTGGCCGTAATATTATACGGGCAGCAACTACTGTCTTTTATACAATCTGTTGTGAACTTAATTACACAGCTATCACATATTTTATTGCCACACCAGCTATACAAAGTAAGTGTGTAAGTACCCGGCAGGCTTGGTGTAAATGTATAAGCAGGAGGTATGTTACCTGTTTGTGGCAAGCCCGTTGGCGGTTGCATGCTGTAGGTAACTGTACCCGGACAATTAACACCTATACAATTGTAATTGGCATTTACTGTTATGGGCACATTGCATTTTACTTTTACATCTTCGGGCTGATTTTTATTACAGTTGATTTGTTTGCTGGAATTGTTAATGGTATAAAATTTCTCTCCCCATTTGCTGCCTTCGCAATCGCAAGCGCATTTTACTTCAAACTTAACAACACAGCTGTCGCAGATTTTATCGCCGCACCAGCCATACATGGTTAGTGTATAAACGCCACTTTGTGTTGGTGTAAAAGTATACGCCGGAGGTAACGAACCGGTAATTGGCAATCCTGTTGGCGGTTGTAAACTATAGGTTACTTTTCCCGGACAGGCAGGATCGCTACATAAATAACCGGCATTTAAAGTATAAGGTCTGTTACAATCAAGCTTAATTACTTGAGGCTCTTTATTACACACTATATTAATTACGCCCGGGTTAGTGGGGTTGTTCGGATTAGGAATATTCGCTTTAGCTCCCGATGGATAATCATCATGAGGTAGCGGTGGATTACCCGGTGTAAGCGTAACCTTATCCCACTTACTTCCTTTGCAATCGCAGCATTTTACTTCAAACTTAATAACGCAGCTGTCACATATTTTATCGCCGCACCAGCCATATAAGGTTAATGTATAAGCACCTGGTGTTACCGGTGTAAAATTATACGATGGCGGTAAAGAGCCCGTAATAGGCGGACCTGTTGGCCCCTGCAAACTAAAGGTTACTTTGCCAGCACAAGCACTGTCTTTGCACATGAAAGCTGCATTTAAACTATATGGCTTGTTGCAATCCAGTTTGTATTCTTTGCCACAGTTCAACAACTGTTCAAGCGGTTGCTGCGTTATAATTGCTTTACCCGAACCCCCTCCTGTTGGGTCATCGTGAGGATCATTTTGCGATTGCCCTTTTACCAGGGTTATCTTGCTCCATTTACTTTCTTTACAATCGCAACATTTTACTTCAAACTTAATTACACAGCTATCACATTTCACATCTCCACACCAACCGTACATGGTTAAAGTATAAGTGCCGGCAATATTAGTGGTAAAGGTTATTGAACCGGTTCCGGTTATGGCCGGGCCGGTTGGCGGTTGCAGTTTAAATGTTACTTTACCGGCACAGGCTGTATCTGCACAATTATATGTTGAACTTAATGTGTAGGTTTTATTGCAATCCAGTTTTTGATTGCCACCACAATTTATACTGATCGGATTTCCTCCTCCTGTTGTAGTTTGTTTCGGTGTCAATACCGTTTCTCCCCAATGGCTCTGTTTACAATCGCAACTATCGCAGTTTTTAATAAACAGGTTATAGGCATTAGAGGTATCCTTGCAACCATTATAGGTAACGATAATCGAAATGTTATTCATGCCATAAACCAACGGCGGAATATTAGCCATCAGGTTTAACACCGGCCCAACAAATATCGGACTGCCCCAGTTTCCGTTAAGTATCCACTCTACCGTATAACTTCCGGGTGTCCACGGGCCGCCCAATGCCAGCGGCGGAATAATAGAGTCATAATCGCAGAGCGTATCGCAACCTATGGGGAATAAAATAGTTGAAGGCCTTGGTTTAACAACACCAGCAAAGGCAGAATTAAAACAACCGCTTGCCGGATCTGTAACCGATACCATATACATACCTGGTAACGATGTACTCATATACTGCCCGGTTTTTCCATTGCTCCAATTGTAAACAAAAGCAGGGTTATATGGCGTTGCCTGAAAAGTATGTGATACACCAGAACACAACGAGCCTCCCGGTGTTATCACCGAAACAACTGGTGTATTAGCAACAACAACACAGAAAGTGTCTCTTGCAATACAGCCCGAGGAATCAAGAACGGTAATTATATAGCTGTAGTTACCCGTTGCATTAACGGTTATTGAAAGATTGAAATTTGTAGAAAGTACTGTTGGGTTACCCTGCAGGTTCCAAGAATAGGTAGATGTAGGATTGTTGACCGAATTGTACAAATATATAGATGCCGTGCCACCACTTAGGCAAGCAACTGAGCTTCCCTGAATATTAGCAACTGGTTTAGGGTGATGAAAAATATAGGTCAATGCCGATTTAACAGCGCAAGTACCGCTTGCCGTATTTGCAATCACATAATAAGTTCCAATGGCACCTGTACTATACGTGTTAGATCCGCCGCTTTGAACCAAAACCCCATTGTGATAAAAACTAAATGTGGTAAAATCTGGCGGAGTTGCAGTTGCAACTATTGTTGTTGTAGCACCCGGACATATTTTTTGCAAAGGGGTAATGCTTAAAACAGGCGGTGGAACTACAGATATTGTATTTGAAGCCGTTGCAATACATCCCAACATATTGCTTACCGTTAAAGTAATTGTTGGTGATGTTGGTGTTAAATCAAATGTATGTGTAGTGTTTTGGGTAGATGAAGTAAATCCATCTCCAAAATTCCAAAGATAGTTTGACATACCGCCAGGTGCACTGAACGCCACAGGCGAGCCTGCACAAACAGGCGTTGGAGCTGTAAATGTTGCCGATGGTAAAGTAACCGTTACCGGCAATGTTATTGTTGCTGTACAACCGTTACAACTTGAAGTAACCGTAAGGGTAACCATATACGTGCCCGAGACAGTAACCGTAAGTATTGGGTTGGCCGCTACAGGACTTGAAAAAGTTACGCCTCCGGGGCCTGTTGCACTCCACGCATATGCTGTTATAGTACAAGGCGATAAAACCGTTGACAGGTTATTCAGAAAAACTGTGTCGCAATTGACACTTGAGCCAAAGTTTGCTGCTATCGGTACGACATAGTGAATAGTATCCGTCAACTCGCAAATATGCGGGTCTGGTGGAGGGGGGCAGACAACAAATATTTGAGCCGTTACAACATATAACCCTACAGAAGTGTATGTATGTGCTGGTGTAAATCCGCCACTTGCCGTTGTTGAATAAGTTCCTCCATCTCCAAAAAACCAGTTAATTCCCGAGCTCAAAGAGTGCGGACCGGTAAAGGTAGTTGTGGCCGAAAACTGTACATTGTTACAAAGGTTTGATGGTGGGCCTATAGTTAATGTTGCTGCCAACGCATTGGCCTCAAATGTATTTTCATTAATAGCTGGCCCTCCAATATTTAAATTATCATTTACCATTCGTGGCAAGAACGAAAGGTCGCAACCGGGGCCAGGACCACATACTACAGTTGATACAATAATTGTGTTTGACGTGTCTTTGCAATTGCCGCAACTCACTACCTGATAATAACTGCCAACTGTGGTTACAACCAATGGCGAGTTAGATGGTGATACTACACCCAAAGGAATACCGTTTCGGTACCATTGATACGTACAGCCACCGCCGGCAGCCGAGAATAAGGTAACATTAATTGGTTCAGTTGTACAAAAAGTTACTTTATTATTGGCCGAAATTTTTACGTTGGGTATAAATTCTCTTGGTATAAAAATTCCACCATAACCGCTGCAAAGGGTTGGGCATTTCACTTCGTAGTAACCATATGTGATTGCCAAATAGGTTGGTGATGTAGCCAAGGGGATTGCTACACCATTTAAATACCATTGGTAACAAGGCAATGACGGACTAACTGAAAGGGTTACACCCGATGCACAAAGGCTACCCGTTTTTGAAACCGTAACATTCGGCGGCGTAGTAACCGCCACTGTATAGTTTACCGCCGGGTAACTACAAACAACCACACTCACGGTAGCTGTATTGG